>CAUZVJ010000201.1:0-5011 GCA_963583225.1 Verrucomicrobiia bacterium | reverse complement strand
ATTTCACCCACGAGGTGATCCTGCCCGGCAGGAAAACCTGCACCATGGCTGAGGTGCGCTTTTTTGCCGGTGAACCGGCGCTGGCGCTGGTTGGGAGCGAGGTGTTCCTCCTGCGCAACTCCCCCTCGCAGGAGGTGCTGGGGAACTGGGCAAAGATGAAAAAGGCCCCGGTCTCCAAGCTGACACACCGCCTGCTCACCAAGCTGCGCAAAATCAGAACCACCAACGGGGTCAACTGGGAGCAGCTCTGCAAGACCCACAAGGCGACACCGCGGTTTGTGTTTGAAATGGCCAACGACACCATCCGCCTGAAGCTTCTGGCCAAGAGTGAATCAGACAAGAGCCTCTGGCAGTGGAACGGCCACGAGTGGGTTCGGGAAAAATCCGGCAGGCAGAAGGCGAACAAGCCGGAGGTGCTCGATGACGACCGGCTGGAGTTGGCCGTCGGGTGGCTTCAACGACTGGACTGGTTCACTCCGGAACCGGGCCTTTGGGTGGGGGACGCCAACCCGCTTTTCCTCGAGAGCCTGCACGCCGCCTGGCCGGACAAGCCGGAGGCCGAGTACCTCGGCGACACCGAGTTCAAGCGGCTCTTCCTGCAGCCCAAGCGGCTCAAGCCCAAGTTGATCGTTCGCGGCAGCGGCATCGATTGGCTCTCCGTCTCCGCTGAGTGGGAGGAGGAGGGGATGAAGCTGACCGAGCGCGACCTCCAGCAGCTTGCTGCGGCCAGCGGCAACTTTGTCAACCTCCCGGACGCCGGTTGGGTGCAACTCGACCAAAAGGCGGTGCAGGACGCACAGGAAGCCATGGCGGATCTTGGCGTGGAGGGCTTGTCCGCGGTCGAGCAAAAGATCGGGATCGAGCAGGCCGCCCATCTCAACGAGGACGGCTTGGCCAAGTTCGTCCCATCGGAGGAGCTCGAGCAGTTGCGCGGCCGACTCGATGAGTTCGAGGGGGTCGAGTCCACGGAGCTACCTGATGGAGTCTGCGCGGAGATGCGGCCGTACCAAGTGGATGGTTTCAGTTTTCTCTGCCACTTGTCCAGGCTCAAGCTGGGCGGAATCCTCGCCGACGACATGGGCCTGGGCAAGACGCTGCAGACGCTCGTTTGGCTGAAGTGGCTAAAGACAAGTCGCAGAAAGAATGCCAAGACCAAGCCGACTCTGGTCGTTTGCCCGGCCTCGGTTCTGCACAATTGGCGTCGTGAATCGGAACGCTTCACACCCAGCATGAAGGTGCTGGTCCTGGAGAGCGGCCAGGCGCGGCACAATCTGCGCAAACGGATCCCGGACCACGACATCGTGGTCACGAACTACTCCATCCTGCGGCGCGATCTCGACGACTTGGCCAAGTTCGCCTTCCGCGCCATCGTGCTCGATGAGGCGCAGTTCATCAAGAACCCCGGCGCGCAGGTGACCAAGTCGGTCAAGGAACTCAAGGCCGACCACAAGCTGGCCCTGACCGGCACGCCGATCGAAAACCGCATGCTCGACCTCTGGAGCATTGTCGATTTCGTGCAGCCCAACTACCTCGGCAATCAGGATCATTTCAGCCAGGTTTACGATTTGCGGGCTTCGGAAAAAGATGAGAGCGCCGCCCGCATCGGGCGCAAAAAACTCTCGGCCAAGCTGCGGCCGTTGCTGCTGCGCCGCGTCAAGAAACAGGTGGCCAAGGATCTGCCGGAGCGCATCGAGCAACGACTCGATTGTGAGTTGCCCGAGGAACAGCGCAAACTGTATCTCGCCGAGTTGAAACGCAGCCGTGAGCAGGTGATGAAAGCCGTCCAGCAGAAGGGCGTCGCCAAGAGCAAGATGCACGTACTCGCGGCGCTGACCCGGTTGCGGCAGATTTGTTGTCATCCCGGCCTCGTCGGCAGCGACACGGAATCCGGCAAAATGGACACCCTGTTCGAGTTGGTGGAACCGCTGCTTGAAGAAGGGCATAAAGTGCTGGTGTTCAGCCAGTTCGTGCGGATGCTTCAAATCCTCGAAAAGGAATGCGCGGACCGCCAGATGCCCACTTTCATGCTGACCGGCGAAACCAAAAATCGGCAGGATGTCGTGAACGATTTTCAGGAGGCCGAATCGCCGTCGGTCTTCCTGCTCAGCTTGCGCGCCGCCGGCACCGGACTCAACCTGACGAGCGCCAGTTACGTCGTCATTTACGATCCGTGGTGGAATCCCGCCGTCGAGGCGCAAGCCATCGACCGCACCCATCGCATCGGCCAAACCGCGACGGTGAACGCGTACAAGATGATTTCGCCGGGAACCGTCGAAGAGAAAATATGGGACTTGCAGCAGCGCAAAGCCAAGACGGTTTCCGACGTGCTCGGCGAAAACGGCTTCGCCAAGGGCCTCACGACGAACGACCTCGAGTCCCTATTCTCGGACTAGGCCACCGCGCTTGGCCAAGCGCTTGGTTGCTCAAACCTTCTCGACGCGAAACGTTGGCTGGCTCCACTCGCCGCTTGGCAGCAACCAGCGAAAGATCACGCCGCCTTCGCGGTGGCCCGCCGCGTCCAGTCGGTTCGCTTGGCCAAGGTCACGGTGCGCCAAGACGATCCGGAACGACCCATCCGTCTCCAGTTTCACCTGCGAATGGTTGAGGATGATTTGGCGGTTCACAAAATCGCGCGACTCGAGCCAGCGACTGCACAACTGCACCGACCAGTAGCGGCACTCCGGCGCGCGCCCCTCCATGACAAGCGCCTCGTCTTCCTCTAGTTTGTACCAGCCGCCGACGTACTCGTTGTCCGGCGTGGGGAACAGGCTGTCGAGTCCTTCCACCGTGCTGTCGATGCTCACCGTGTTCGGCTCTTTCATCCACGCCTCCGAGGCCAGTTGCGTGGACTTGAACGTGCGCGACAAACTTTGGCTCAACGCCCGCAGTCGGTGCGTGATTCCCTCCACCGTCGGGGCCGGCGGCGGTGCGATGTCGTCGAGCAACCCGATGTTTAGCACCGCCGGTTTTTGCCGCAAGTCAGTGAAGTACTGCCGGGTTACCAGCGTGCGCGCGATATTGTCGAGTCGAACCCAGTTTTTTACGCCATCCGGCCGCTCGGCCGAAAGCACCAGCTCGAAGCGGCCATCGTCGTTAAACTCCATTTCAGCATCGCAGACGTTGGCCAAAATGCAGTTCGTCCGCCCGCGCAGCCCGTACAGGCAGAAGGCCAGGTACAACTCCTCGCCGCGCCGTCCGTGGATGCGGTAGCGCAGCGCAGGGTTCAACGTGGCCCGATGATAAAGCGTGTCCGGGTTGTCCACAAAAAACTTCCGGATCGGCGACATGACCAGCACTAAACTTGGCGCGTCCGCATCCTGCTCGACCTGAAATTCCGTCATCCCGACTAGGATGCGTGTGAGAAAGCGGTAACCCTCGGCGCGCACCGTTGGGTCGTGTCCTTCGCTCAATGCCTCTACCTGTTCGCCCGCATCCGCCAGTTGCGCGGTCAGCGTTGCCCATGCTTGTGTCAGTTCGTCGTTTTTCATTTTTCTGTTCCTGCAAAATCGTTTCGCACGGTCTCGCCCTTCAGTCCGTATTCCTCGAGCGAGTAACGGTGCGCGCCGTGCTTGTGCTGTCGGTTGTCGGCCAGCCATTGTTTCATCCCGTTTTCAAATTCATCCGAGTAGTCGTAACTGTGATATTCGTAAATACATCGCACGGTGCCGATGGGATCGGCGACGAGGTCGGCGTATTGCACGTCGAGAAACTGCTCCGGATCAGCGGCGGCGCGCATCTCGCTCGACCGCCGCTCGATCTCTCGCAGGCGCTGGTGCCAATGCGCGCCGATCGCGGTTTTGTCCACCGTGTCGCTTGCGGCGCTCTGCGTGATTTCGCACAAGCTGCAGATGCTTGGCAGGACGCTTTCCGCGCCGCGATGCGTCTGCACGATCCGCGCATCCGGGAAAACTTCCAGCAATCCGCTCAGGCCGGGGAGATGTCGGGGTGCCTTGCAAACCCAGTGACTGCCGCGGCATTTCCAGCTGAGCATCTGGAGTTGGCGGCGGTAATAGCGATACCACCTCGTATCGGCCTCGTGCTCGGCAAGCCACTTGGAGTAACTTGGGATGCTGGCGCGCAACTCGAAAACAAGATCGGCGAATGTGTGCTCGATGAGCCAAAGACACTCCTCCGGGCCGGTGGCGTTGAGCTTGTGCGCGCATGCGAGTTCCGGCACGAGTTTCTCAAAACCGGCAACCCATTGCTCCGTGGTATCAATACGCGGATCATCCTCCAACGACTCCGGCGCAGGTGCGGGGTGCAGTCCCTCCCACAGTCTAAGCCAGCGCGAGGCCGGGTCGCAGGCGAGCAGGCTGTGGAGCAGCGTCGTGCCGGTTCGGGGGAAGCCCAGAATGTACAGTGGCCGCTCGATGGGCGTCTGCGCCATCTCCGGATGCTCGGCGAAAGCCTGCTCGGTCAACAAACGGTTCACGAGCAATCGCAGGATCGTGCGTTGCAGCATGATCACGCCTTGCGTGTTGAGTCGCGCCTCGTCCCGCAGCGACCGGAGCAGCAATTCGTAAGACTCGCGAAAAGCATCGTCGCCGAAGTCGGCCAAGCCGGTTTGGGTGGTGGCCTTTTTCAGCAGCGTTTCGGCGTCCAAGGCGATGTTGGGAGAGAGTCTCGACATGTTATGAGTTCATCGATTTAGTGTGATGCGAATATCTGTGTGTTGGTTTCGCTTTCTCCCTCTCCCCGGCCCTCTCCCGCTGGGAGAGGGTGTTGCGGGATTCGCGCCAGCGTCGTGGGTGCAGTTCTCTGCACCGCTTTGGAATGCTCCGGAAATCCCGGGAGGGGCGAGTTCCACTTCGCCCGTATAATTTTGGACGGGGTGGAACCCGTCCCTCCCTCCCCAAGCGCGTCCGGCTTGATTCCTTCTCCCTCTGGGAGAAGGTGGCCGAAGGCCGGATGAGGGTGAACGGCCAGATGTTTTTTGTGAAAGTCACTGTTTGATTGCGATATTAATAACGAATCAACGAACGTACAGCGTCCCGCCATCGACGGGGAAGGG
>CAUZVJ010000200.1:0-5026 GCA_963583225.1 Verrucomicrobiia bacterium | reverse complement strand
GTGTTTGCCTGATCAATGGCCCGGCGGACGCCGCGCAATCCCGGTACGATCTCGCCATCGGGGCCCGGCGTGAGCTGAATATCTCCTACTTTTACGTGGGCGGGGAGGAGGACGATTTCACGATGCGTGGCTTCGCGCTGCTGCGCGAAACGGCCCGGCGCGGCGTCAAGGTGCGCCTAATGGTTGATGCTCTTTTTAACAGTATTCCCTCGCACCTCGGCGCGCACCTGGTCCTGGAAGGCGTGGAGATCCGGGTGTTTCACCCGTTCGACCCACTGAAGCCGTTTCGGTTCAACCGGCGTTTGCACGACAAGCTTTTCATCGCGGACGGCCACAGGCTGATCACCGGCGGACGCAACATCGACAACTCCTATTTCGGGCTGAGCCGGTACCGGAAGGAGGGCGACACGGCGTATCGCAACCGGATCGACCGGGACATCCTCGTCGAGGGCGAAACTGCTACACGGGCAAACGCGCACTTCATGACGCTCTGGAACGGGCCGAAGGTGAAGCCGATGCGGGTTGGCAAATACCGCTGCCTCATCCGGCCCGATGACGCGCCCAAGCGCCTCACGGCCAGCCGCCGCCGGCCCACCCCGCCGGTGTACCGGGCCATCCTCGGGCGCGACATTGATGCGGCCAAGGCGGCGCTCGACCGGGCTTGGGCGGAGTTTCAGTCGCAGCCGAGGGTGGTGCAATTGCCGAGCCCCATTGATTGGAACCAGCGACTGCGGGCGGTGGATGAAATCCGTTTTTTGGCCGATCCCAGCGGCAGGAAATCCCGTGGCCAACACACCGGGTACCACATCGCCGAGCTGGTGAACAATGCCGGGCCGGGAGAGACAATCTGGATTGAGTCACCGTATCTCATCCTGACGAAGAAGGCCCGTACCGTTCTGGGCGATGCCATCCGGCGCGGCGTCCGGGTGATTGTGTTCACCAACTCCCTCAACTCGACCGACAACCTGCTCGTCCAAGCTGTGTACCAAAGAGAAAAGGGAGATTACCTAGCTCTTGGGCTGGAGATTTATGAATTGGCGGGTGAACCGGGCCGCGAGGGGATGGAGACACTGCACGCCAAAAGCATGGTCTTGGAGCAGGCCGGCATTGGCATGGTTAGCTCGTTTAACATCGATCCCCGTTCCGAGCGGTTAAACACGGAAGTCGCCATCGAGTTCCACTCCGAGGCGATGGCCGGCGAACTGCTGCGCTCGATTCAGGAGCGGATAAAAAAGAAAGGCGTCCGCATCGGCCCGGACGGAATGCCGGTGGACGGCCGCCCCCGCTACCTTGGCGCGTCCCCAAAAAAAATCAGCCGCATGAAACGGCGCACCCTCCCCGCACTAATCTTCAAGGGCTGGCTGTAGCGCGCTCTCGCCTGTCAGCCCGACCACTTGCACGAGTGGCTGTTGGCCGAACTTCGACTCGAGCGTTTGGCCGAGCGACTGCGCTGCCGTTGCGTCCGAGCAGATCGTGAAAACAGTCGAGCCGCTGCCGCACAGGAGCGCAGCCTCAGCGCCGTTGGCCAAGGCGTGTTCTTTCATCAGCTTCAGCAGCGCGAACTTGTCGAGGACGGGTGCCTCGAGTGAGTTGTAAAACGCACCGGCGGACTCGGCCAGCGAGCCGTTGGCCAAGCGCTTGGCCAGCTCGTCCGCTTGGCCAACCGGACGGTTTTTTGCCCCGGGGAACTTGGCCAAGGCTTGGTACGCCCAAGGCGTCGGGACGCCGAAGCCGGGCCGGACGAGCAGCAGCGCCTTGCCGTCGAGCGCGGCAAGTGGGGTGACCGGCTCGATGATTTCACCGCGCCCCTTGGCCACGGCGGCTTGGTTTTGAAGGAAGAACGGGACATCGCTGCCGAGCGAGGCGGCGAGCTCGTGCAGTGCCGCTTGGCCAAGCGCTTGGCCGTGGAGTTCGTTGAGCGCGAGGAGGGTTGCCGCCGCGTTGCCGCTGCCGCCGCCGAGGCCGCCCTCGGCGGGGATGGTTTTCTCGAGGTGGATGCGGATGCCGCCGGCGACTCCGGCCTTGGCGGCGAACGACTCGGCGGCACGCCACGCCAAGTTACCCGGGCCGGTGGGGATGCCCGGTTGGTTGCAGGTCAGCTCGATGCCGTGGCTGATCAACTCAAAGTCGAGCCGGTCAAAAATAGGGACGGGCAGCATCAGCATTTCCAGTTCGTGAAAGCCGTCGTCGCGCTGGCCGACGACGTTGAGCAGCAGATTGATTTTGCAGTGCGATTTGCGGCTGAGTTTCACGACACAAAAAAGGCGCCAACCGCTGGGTTGACGCCGGGAAAGTTGCTGAACTGCGGCTCAGTGGTCAAACACCTTGAAGCGGCTGCCCGGAAAGAACGGGGCCACGTCGCCGCCGCCGAAACCGATGGCGGTGTTTGGGTGAAAGACGCCGTCATCCCAAAGGCCGGGCGTGTAGCTGGCAGGGAACAGGGCGTCGTCGGGCATCACCATGCCGCCCCACGGGTACTCCAGCGTGGCCACGGAGGGATCCGGATAGACGGTGGCCCCTTGCAACCACGGCTCGTAGTTCGGGGTGGGGATCGGGAACGTGACGATCTCTGCGAAACCGATCGCCGTGCGGGCCACGGTGCGGCTCAAGCCGCGAATGACGCCAGTGGTGTAGGCGTGCTGCGGGCCGTCCCAGAGGGCGGTTTGCTCGACGGAACGGCTGAATTCGCCCATGCGGGTGAACTCGCTGAAATTGCGAATGCCGCGTCCGAGCTTGTTTTCGGGGCCGGCACAGCCCACGGAGAAGAGAGCGATGAGGGCGGCGGCGGCGGTTGTTTTTGCGAAAGTTCTCATAGGATCAGTTAAAAAGCGACCGGCAGCGTAGCCAAAAAGCCGCCGGTGTAAAGTCTTTTGGCGCTATTTTTCAGGCTCATCCGGGGGCGTTTTATTGGCCTCGGCCTCTTCTTTTGCGAGTTGCGCCTCTTTTTTCCGGTCTCGACGATACCAAATCCAGGCGATGAAAATGCTGCACTCGTAGAAAAGTTGCATTGGCAGGGCCATGAGCACCTGGGTGACGATATCCGGCGGGGTAAGAATCGATGCAAGGATCAGGTTGATGATCACCCAATACATCCTGAATTTGGAGAGTTTCTTGTAATCGAGCACCCCTATCTTCACGAGAAGCAGGAGGACAACCGGGAGCTCGAAGGCGATGCCCATGCCGATCATAAATTTGCAGACGAAGGTGATGTAATCTTCAGCCCGCCAAATGTCGGCCCCGAAGTGCAGCCAGTTCGCGAACAGCGCCGCTGTGCTCAACGCAATTTTCATCAGCAAAAAATAACAAAAAGCGGCGCCACAAAAGAACAGTCCGCCGCCGATGATGACGGCGGTGACAAGATATTTTTTCTCCTTAACCCGCATGGCCGGGAAGATGAATTGGCCGAGGAAAAACAGGATAAAGGGCAACGAAATCATGATGCCACCGTAGAAGGCCATTTGCAGGGCGACCAGAAATCCACTGAGCGGCCCCATGGATTTGAGCTCCGGCCCGGCTTTGGGTTTGTCACCAGCGACAAGGGCGTTTGTGCTGGGCTGCAGGAGCAACTGCAGTTTGCCATCCTCCACCGCCGGGACGAGGTTGAACGAGGTGACCTTGTTGGTCAGGCCGAGCAGCTCGTAGGCCTCGGCAAGCAGGTTGGTCTCGACGGGGATGCGAATGATATCCTTCTGCGTGAGCCTGACGTGGATTTCGCTTTTGCCCTCTTCGCTCAGGGTTTCCGTTCGGTTTTCGGTGAGGAACTGCTTGGCCTCCCCGAGCGGCCGGGACAGCATCTCGACCAGCAACGGTGCCCCGGCAAGGCAGGCAACCATGGCCACGCCCAGGGCGGCGACACAGCGGATGAGCACCCAGCGCAAATCCTCCATGTGCTCGAGGAACGACTTGACCGGGCCGCCGAATTCTTCGCCGTTCTCGTCCAGCTCGGGCATCGTGTCGTCGCCATTGGTGCCGCTGCTGCGCGGGACGGGCACGGGCGCGCTTACCGATGGCTCGGCGTGGTCTGCCTCCTGGTGTTCCTCATGCCCGTGATGGTAGTGCTCGTCGTGATGGGCGTCGTAGGAATCGTGATCGTCATGTTCGTAGTCGTGATGATACGGGTCATCATGCTGCGAGTTGTCGTCTGCGGTATCGGGGGCACTCTCGTCCGCTTGGCCTGAATCGTCGTCCGCCTCGGGAGCGGTTTCCTGCCCGGTAGCGTCCTGCGTTGGGGAGGCCTCGGCCTGCTCCGCTGGGTTGTCGGGGGGGGGTTGATCCGGCTCCGGAGGCCCGTCGGGTTCCTTGGACATCGTTCAAACCCAAGTCGCTCTCAACGCCAGCGGATCAGGCGTCTTTTTTCGACTCATCGCCGCTGGCCTGCTCGGAGATTTTCGGGGTGGGCGGAGGGGTAGGAGGAGGATCCATGGCGCGTTCCATCTCGTCGGTGGCGTCGCGCGTGGCTTTTTTGAATTCCTTGATGCCCTGCCCCATGCCCTTGGCCAGCTCGGGCAGTTTCTTTGCCCCGAAAAAAATCAGGATCACAGCCAAAACCAGAAGAATTTCCGGCATTCCGGGTGAAAAAGCTAAATTCAGATAAGTTGTCATAGTTCGTCAAAAAGGCCCGTCAACCTAACCTGTTTTTCCGGAATGTAAAGGGCCAACTCCAAGCCGGAACGCCGGCCTTCAAAAAATCAGTTGCCCGGCTTGGGCTTGAGCAGCACGAATTCGCCGCGTCGGTTGCGTGAATAGGCGGCATCGTTGAGGCCCGTGTCGGAGGGTCGATCCTCGCCGTAGCTCATCGTGCGAATCCGGTCGGCGCTCACTCCCAAGCCCGCCAGTGCGTCACGGACGCTCAATGCCCGGCGCTCGCCCAGCGCCCGGTTATATTCCTCAGTGCCGCGCTCATCGCAGTGGCCCTCGATCAGCACCTTGTTCTGTGCGTCCTGAGCCAGGATGCCGGCCACCGCCTCCACCTTGCCAAGGTCGTCCGGGTGGATTTCAGAGCGATCCACCTCAAAGTAAACGGTTT
>CAUZVJ010000199.1:0-5036 GCA_963583225.1 Verrucomicrobiia bacterium | reverse complement strand
GCCGTGCGTCACTTGGAGAAGGGCCGCGTGGTGATCTTCGGCGGCGGCACGGGCAACCCGTACTGCTCCACCGACACGGCGGCCGCGCTGCGCGCCAACGAGATCGGCGCAGAGGTGATTTTGAAGGCCACAAAAGTCGATGGCATCTACGACAGCGACCCGATGAAAAACCCGAAGGCCAAGCGCTTCGCAACAATCAGCTACCTCGACGCGCTGCAGAAACGGCTCAAGATAATGGACTCAACGGCGTTCTCGCTGTGCATGGACAACGGCATGTCGATCATCGTCTTCGACCTCTTCAAAAAACACAACTTCCGCAAAATCATCCTCGGCGGAAAAGTCGGCACGCGGGTGAGCTAAGGGTAGGGATCAAGCGCGGGGGTCTGCGTTCACTTATCCAGCCCCAATAATTTGGCGGCGTTTTTGTAGTAGACTTTTTTCAGCACGTCGTCGGGAAGGTGGATGCCGTAGATACGCCACCGGCCCAGTCCGCCGCCGTGGTGGAAGTATTCGTCGCGCGTCTCGAGGAACCGGAAATAAACGCGATACTGAAACCGGCTCATGCTGCCGCGGTCGATGCCGAAGAGGATGCGGTCGCTATATTTGAGAAAGAAATCGCGGGCGGTGTACGGCTGGCGGCCCAGCTCGCTGAGCCGCGCGCCGAACTCGACGTAAAGGTTTGGATAGCGATCCAGCAGCGCCGCCACCTCGGTGAGGTTCTCCGGCTGATTGGCCACGTGCAAGCCGACGAAGGTCGTCTTGGGATGCCGCGCGATGACGTCGTTGCGCTGCCCGAGCAGGGTGTCCTTCGAGGGAAAATCCTTGCCGTAAAAACGCCATAGCGGGTTGCGGACGAGCGCCTCGTATTGCTCGTTCCGGCCGTCCAGCGGCAGGAAGAAGGCGTCCGGGTCGGCCACGTGAATGGCCACCGGGATGCCCAACTCGCCGCACTTGGCCCAGACCGGATCGAGCCGCAGGTCGTTCACCGCGATCAGTTTGCCGTCCTTTTCGCGGACGTAGAGGCCAAGCGCCTTGGACACCTTGAGCCCGCGCGCGCCGGCCTTGACCGCCTCTTCCAGGCTCTTGACCGCGTGCTCGGAAAAGTCCGGCTCGTTGATGAAGCGCCAGGGGATGCGCGTGAAGTGAATCACCCGGCCGGGCCAGCGGCGGTATTTGGCCTTTTGTTTTTCGAGAATCTCCCCCCAGCGGCCGTCGAAATCGACGAACAGCTTGACGTTGCAGTCGTCCATGATGGCGATGGTTTCCTCCGGCTTCATCCGGGCTAGGTGCCCGTGGAAGTCGATGCAGGGAAACTTCGACCGCTCGACAAGGTTTTCCGGCACCTTGAGCATCGGCTGCGGCTTGAACTGGCCGAGGAGCAGCGCTTGGCTTTCCGTCGGCTTGTCGGCTGGCTGCGCCATTGACGAGGCGAGGGCAACTGCCGCCAAGCCGGGAACAGTGATCCGCTTGGCCAAGCGGAGGAATCGGGATGCTTTCGTGACTGTCATGGGATGGGTTGTGGCGGTTATCGAACGAAGCCGGTTTTCAGCGGCTCATATTTCCAGAGTGGCTCCCCGACCGGGTAGGTGCGGCTGGTGGTTCGCGCGGTCTTGAGGAACGCCTCGAATTGTTTCACGACCTCGGGATGGGCTTCCGCCACGTTGCGCGTTTCGCCGATGTCGATGCCGAGGTCGTAAAGTTCCAGTGGCAAATGGGGCTTTTGCCGGAGCGCCTTCCAGTTTCCGCGACGGGCCGCGACGGCCCACGGCGGTTTGCCGCCTTGGTTTTGTGGCTGGGTTTCCCAATACAAGAACCGTTCCGGTGGCGTTTGTTTTTCGCCCAGCAGCCGCTTGGCCAAGGGCGCGCCGTCAAGGCCCGCGGGCGGCTTGGCGTTGGCCAACTCGGCCAGCGTCGGCAGCACGTCCCAAAACGCCCAGGCCAGGTCGTCGGTCGCCCCGGCCGGCACCCGGCCCGGCCAACGAACCAGCAGCGGCACCCGGATGCCGCCCTCGTAAAAACTGCCCTTGCCGCCGCGCAGTGGCCCGTTGTTGCGGAACAGTTCGTCCGCCAGCCGATAGCCGCCGTTGTCGCTGGTGAACAGCACGAGAGTGTCCCGGTCGAGGGCCAGTTTTTTCAGCAGGTCAAGGATGCGCCCGATGTCGCGGTCCATGCGCGAGATCATCGCGGCCAGGGCGGTGCGGGGTTCCGGCTGCGACGCATAGTGGTCGCCCTTGTAGGCCCGCGGCTCCGGGAACTGGCCGCGGTATTCCTTCATCGAGTCCTCCGGCGCCAGCAACTCAAAGTGCGGAATGGTGAACGGGACGTAGAGGAAAAACCGCTCGCTGCGATGCCGCCGGATGAAGTCCAGCGCCCCGTCGGCGATCAGGTCGTGGGAGTATTGCTCGCGCTTCTGGCCCCAGTTCGCCTCCAACTCCTGCCTCCGGTCGTTCCTCCAGAGAAACGAGGGGTAATAAAAGTGGGCGTGCACCTGGTGCAGGTAACCGAAAAACTCGTCGAAGCCCTGCCGGTTGGGGACACCCGCCGTGCCGTGGTCGCCGAGCCCCCACTTGCCGAAACAGCCCGTGGCGTAGCCGGCGCCCTTGAGCACCTCGGCGAGGGTGATGTCGCTGTCGAGCAACGGAGCGCCGCCACCGTTGACGCGGGTCGAGCAATGCCCGGTGTGGTAGCCGGTCATCAGCACGCAGCGCGACGGCGCGCACACGCAATGCCCGGCGTAAAACTGCGTGAAGCGCGTCCCCTCGGCGGCCAGGCGGTCGAGGTGGGGCGTGCGGATTTGTTTCTGCCCGTAGCTGCCCAACTGCCCGTAGCCAAGGTCGTCCGCCACGATGAGAACGATGTTGGGCGGCGACGGCTTGGCCTGCGCTTGGCCAAACGCGGCGAACAAAACGGCCAAGCCGGCCAACAGTCGGTTTCGGTTCATTGGGTGATCAAATGTTCACTTCGCCGGTCGCGGTGCCGCCCCACGCGTGGATGCCGTCATGCAGCGCAATTTTTAATTCAATAGGTGTCATTTCAGTAAGACACCACCACCGGTCGGCCGGTTTTGCCGGACTCGACGGCGGCGAACACGGTGGCGGCGATGTCGCGTCCGCCTTCGGCGTTGAGGATGGTTTCGCTGCCGGTGTCGAGTGCGCGGGCGAAGTCGTCCATCAATAGGAAATCGTTCTCGTTGGCGACACGTTCGTTTTTGAATTCCAGCGGCGGCTGGTCGCGGTAATGGATGCTGACCTCCGGCCGGGCCTCGGTGATGACGAGTCCCCCCTTCGAGCCGATGGCGTGAATCTTGATCTCGCCGATGTCGGGATGACTGGCCGCGCCGATGCGGCCAATGCAAAGCGAGCCGACGATTCCGCGGTCAAGTTCCAGCGAGACGGTGGCGAGATCGTCCACGTTGTTGTCGACATTGGCCTGGTGAAAGTGCGTGGCGGTGCGGGCGAACACGCGTTGCACATTCGCGCCGGCGAGCATGCGGATGTAGCCAAGCGGATAGATGCCCTCGATTTGCATTTCGCCCATCGGCTCGGCGCCGGCGCCGCCATCGGAGCCGTCGGCGTGGGCCTCAATCTGGCGCTCGAGCCAGTTGATCGGCGAGTCGCCGGGCTGGCGGGAGCCCTTGGCTGGGCCGGCGTTCTTGGAAAAATAAAAGTCAACATGGACGGCTTGCAAATCACCGATTGCTCCCGATCGAACCGCCTCTTTGGCCTGGATGACAGCCGGGAAGTAGTTGCGGTTCCAAAGGAGAAACTTGATGTTGTTGCGTTGCACGGCCTCGACAAGCCGGTCGCATTCGGAGAGCCGCGTGGACATCGGCTTGTCGGCGATGACATGCAGCCCGGCGTCGGCGGCGCGGACGGCGAGGTCGCAATGCCGTCCGGCCTCGGAACTGACCACGGCGAGGTCGAGATCGTGTTCGGCCATCGCCTTGACGACGTCGCGCACGTATGGGATGCCGAACTCGTCGGCAAACAATTGGTTACGTTCGTGCACCCAATCAGGCTGGCCGGCATCGTCGGCGACGACGACCAGTTCAAATCGCGGATGCGCGGCGACGGCGCGCGGCAGGTAGTCGTGCTTCACGACACTCAGCACGCCGGCGCGAAATGTTTTCTCCAGGTTCGCCACGGTTCAGCTGCCCTCCTTTCGTTCGATCACTTGGCTTGAGTTTGCCGACTCGATGATTTGTTCGGTCACCGCGATGGTGCGCGTGGCGTCTTCGAGGGTCACGGCGGCCGGGCGTTGTTCGCCGATCGCGTCGACGAACTCCTGCAGTTGCCCGGCGAGATCGGCGCGGCCCTGGCTGGCGCGCAGGGCGCTTGGCTGGCCGCCGGAGTAGAGCAGGTTCATGTTGTGATGATCGTCGGCGTAGGCGGCTCCGGTGCTGCCGATCATCGACAGCGAAAAATAGTCGCCGCCTGCGGGGAGCGAACCGGCAACGTCGATCATCGCCATGCCGTCGTTGGCAAAGCCGAGGTGGAACTGGATGTAGTCCGGGTTGGCGGCGGGTTGCAGTGTCCAGACTTTTTCCGGCGCGCCGCCGAACATCCAGCAGGCCAGGTCGGCGTCCGGCAGGATGCGCTCGGTGAGCGACCCGGGTGGTGCCCCGGGCGGCAGCCAGCGGTGGATGCGGAGCAGGCCGGGATCGCCGAGTTTTCCGGCGTCAAGGCTGCGCTTGACCGCCTGGATCGACGGCAAAAACCGCCAAGCGTGAGCCGGCATGAGCAGGGTGTCCGCTTGGCCAAGCGCAGCGATGTCGGCGGGCAACGGCCCAGCGAGTGCCGGTTTGCCAATCGCCGCGGCGGCCTTGGCCAAGCTCGCCGCTTGGCCGGGACCGGCCTCGATGACGACGGCGTCAAAGTCGTTGGCATGCTCGGCGAACAGCGATTCCGGCGAGGCCGCAGTCATCGCTTGGCCAAGCGCCTGGCCGGCTTGGCCGTCGGAGACGGTCAATGGCGCGAACGCAGCCCAAGCCGCCCGGTGCAATCGCGTTCGGATGGCTCCGTACGATTCAGCCGCTT
>CAUZVJ010000198.1:0-5097 GCA_963583225.1 Verrucomicrobiia bacterium | reverse complement strand
CCGTGCGGATGGCCTCGAGCGCGTTGGGGATGCTCATCGTCAACTCCACCGCCCGGATGCCGCCCGCGACGAGCGCCTTGGCCAACGGCAGCGCCAACTCGAGGCGAGGCACTCGCACGATCGCCACAATCCCCCCGGCCTCAATCCCCGAGACAATTTTTTCCCGCTCGCTCACTTGGTTTTCTTGAACCACTTGGCCGTGTCTTTGACGTTGTGCTTCACCGACTCGAGCCGGATTGTGAACGATGCGAACGCTGGCTCTTTCAGTTCCAGCGTGTGCGGGATCTGCACGCCGTCCAATTTTTTGTAGTCGCGAAAAAGCACTTTGGTTTTCACCTCCTCCCCCTGCATTTCAGCGGAGGAGGAAACGCCGGCGACCCTTCCCATCGCAACATCAAAATAAAATGTGTCCGTGTCCCCTTCCTTCGGCGTCATTTTGACGGCGTAAACTTTTTTACCGGCGAGTTGCTCCACGCCCTGCAACTCGATCTTCGGATAGTTTTTTTTGAAATTAAGGTAGGCGTAAAAATCGGCGTCGGTTTTTTTGTTGGCCACTTCGCGCGCCTTTTTTTCGGTCACTGTGCCATCGGGCATTTCAGTCCACCCTTTGCGACCGGTGAACACATCGCGAACCGTCCCCAGCCCCTCGATTGTCAACTCCATCATTTCCTTGTTCGGTGCCGCATGCCGAAGGATCACCGGGAACTCCGCGCCGAACACCGTCAACTCGATCTTCCCCCGGACCTCGCGGTTTTTCAGTTTGCGCATGGCCTTCTCGCCGCCGAGCGACTCGATGTTTCGTTTGAGAATAACGTCCACCGACGGCAGCTTGGCCGGTTGCTCTGCCAAGCCGACACCGGCCAAAACGGCAAAACCCGCCACCATGCCTGTGTAACGTTTGAGAACAGTCTTCATTTGGGCGGCAGCAGTCTGGAGTTTGGCCATCGGTTTGGCAATTAAGTTCGCGCTTGTATGCCGCCCCGATTGAGGGTAGCAAATCCGGGCCGGGTAACGGTGTTGGGCGCATATCATGGAGCTGGCTGATTTTCTCACTAAGGAACAGGTTGTCACGGATCTGAAAGCATCCGACCGCTGGGAAGCGATCGAGGAGCTGATCGATTTACTGGTTGATAAGGGACGGATCAAATCCGAACACCGCGAGGCGATCGTCTCCGTTGTCAAAAAACGAGAGACCACGATGAGCACCGGCATCGGGTTCGGCATCGGCATCCCGCATGCCTCGACCGACATGATCGACGACGTCACCGGCGCGTTCGGCCGCAGCAAGGCGGGAGTGAACTTCGACGCGCTCGACAACCAGCCGGTCAATCTCGTCATGCTTTTTCTCGTGCCGCAGGGGCAGTTCCAAAAACACCTCCACACGCTCGCCAAGATCGCGAAGGTGCTGCACAAAAAAGAATTCCGCAAAGCACTCGAGGACGCCGGCGACGCGACGGAGATGTACCAAATCATCCGCAGCTCGCAGGAAGGCTGAGTCGGCGGCATTCCCCATTTCTGGCCAAGCCGGCGAACCCGCTTGGCCAAGCGACTCCAAACGTGATCCATCTCGTCTTACAGGAAAAACTGCAGCAAGCCGTCGCCACGCTCTTGCCCGACACCGACGTTTCGAGCGTCCTCGTCCGTCCCTGCCCCGACCCGAAGTTTGGCGACTACCAATCCAACGCCCTCATGGGCTTGGCCAAGCGCAACCAACTCAACCCCCGCGAGCTCGCTGCCCAAGTCGTCGGGCAACTCGACGTCGCCGATTGCTGCGAACCGGTCGAGATCGCCGGGCCGGGTTTTTTGAATTTCCGACTCAAGACCGACGCTCTCTCCAATGCCCTCGTCGGCGCGACCAAGGGCGAGCATCTGTTTTACCGCACCGCCGCCGAGCCGCGCACGATCGTCATCGACTACTCGTCGCCCAACGTGGCCAAGCCGATGCACGTCGGCCACATCCGCTCGACCATTCTCGGCTACACGCTGGCCAAGGTCTACCGGTTGCTCGGCCACAAAGTCGTCACCGACAACCACATCGGCGATTGGGGCACGCAGTTCGGCAAACTGCTCGTCGGCTGGAAGGATCACCTCGACAAAGACGCCCTTGGCCGGGACGCCCTCGCCGAGATGGAGCGCCTCTACAAGCTCATCAACTCCGCCTGCGACGCGGACGAAACCGTCCTCATCCGCGCCCGGAGCGAGCTCGTGAAACTGCAAAACGGCGACGCCGAAAACCTCGCCATTTGGGATGAAATGATCGAGTTGTCGCGGCATCAGTTCGACGAGATTTATGGCCGGTTGAACGTCGGGTTCGACGAGACGCTCGGCGAAAGTTTTTACAACGACCGCCTCAAGGGCGTCGTCGACGAACTCGTCACCCAAGGCATCGCGGAGGAAAGCGACGGCGCGCAAGTCGTCTTTTTTAATCACCACAAGTCGCTCAAAAAACATCCGGCGATCGTTCAAAAAAGCGACGGCGCGGCCAACTACACCACGACCGATCTCGCCACGCTTGAGCACCGGCAAAACAGTTGGCAACCGAGCGAGGTTATTTACGTCACCGACGGCCGCCAGCAACTGCACTTCCAGCAACTCTTCGAGCTGTACAACCGCTGGAAACCGGGCCACGGCATGACGCTCAACCACGTTTGGTTCGGCGCAATCCTCGACGAGGACGGCAGGCCGTTCAAGACGCGCAGCGGCGAAATCATCCGCCTCTCCGGTCTGCTCGACGAAGCCGAGCAACGCGCTTTCGACGCCGTCAGCGAAAAAAATCCCGACCTCCCCGAGGACGAACGGCGTGAGATCGCGCGAGTGGTCGGCATCGGCGCGATCAAGTACGCCGACCTCTCCGGCAACCGCCAGAGCGACTATGTTTTCAGTTGGGACACCATGCTCGCGCTCGTCGGCAACACCGCGCCGTATCTGCTCTACGCCGTCACGCGCATACGCAGCATCTTCCGCAAGCTCGGCGACGAGTCGCTGCCGCAGCCCGGGTCGTTCGCGCTTGGCCAAGCGGAGGAACTCACGCTCGCCAAGCACCTGTTGCGCTTCGGCCTCGTGCTCGAGTTGGTCATCGACGAGTGCCGACCGAATTACCTCTGCAATTACCTCTACGAACTCGCCGGTTTGTTCGGTTCGTTTTACGAAAACTGCCCCGTGCTCCAGGCCGAAGGCGACATCCGCACGCAGCGACTCGCCCTCTGCGACCTCACCGGCCAAGTGCTCAACACCGGCCTCGAGACGCTTGGCCTCGAGACCACAGACCGCATGTGATCCGTGGCCGCGCGGAGCAAAAAGCACGCTGACTCCCGCTGGATCACCGTCGAGGGCGCCCGCGAAAACAACCTCCGCGACCTCTCCGTCCGCATCCCTCGCAACAAACTTGTCGTCATCACCGGCGTCAGCGGTTCCGGCAAAAGCACGCTCGCGTTCGACATTCTTTTCTCCGAGGGCCAGCGCCGTTTCCTCGACTCGCTCAACGCCTACGCCCGGCAGTTCGTCGAGCAAATGCCCCGGCCCGACGTCGACGCCGTCCACGGCCTGCCGCCCACCGTCAGCATCGAGCAGCGCATCTCGCGCGGCGGCGGCAAAAGCACCGTCGCCACCGTCACCGAGATTTATCATTTCATACGTCTGCTCTACACCAAGCTCGGCGTCATCCACTGTCCCGACTGCCAGTTGCCGGTGCAACCGCAGACACTCGACTCACTCGTCAGCAGCCTGAAAACGCAGGCCAATAAACGGGGCGACCTGCGGCTGCTCGCCCCACGCATCCGCAACCGAAAAGGCTTCCACACCGATGTCGGCGAATGGGCCGCGCGGCACGGCTACGAAAAGATCCGCGCCGACGGCGAGTTTCTCCCGACCGCCGAGCCGCTGCGGCTCGACCGCTACAGCGAACACGACGTCGAGGTGATCGTCGGTCGGCTCAAAAAACGCGGCGCAAAAAATGCCACCGAGCTGGTCGCCGAATGCCTCGCCGTTGGCCAAGGCACGCTCTTCGCCGTTGATGAAACCGGCGGCGAGACCGTCCACTCGACAAGCAATTCGTGCGGCGGTTGCGGCCGGTCGTTCGCGCCGCTCGACCCGAAAGATTTCAGCTACAACTCCGCCCGTGGCTGGTGCCCGACCTGCCGGGGTTTCGGCGAAACGTTTTACATTCCGGACATCGAACGCGGCGACGCGCAGGAGGCCGTCGAGGAAACTTGGTTCGGTTGGCAAGAGGACAGCCGCGAGCTTTGCACCGACTGCAACGGTGCCCGGCTTGCTCCGCTCGCCCGCTCCGTCCGCCTGCCGTTGCCGCGCTTGGCCAAGCGCAACTTTTCCGCCGAGCCGACGATAGACGCCTTTGCCCAAGCTGGCGTCGGGGAAGCGGACGAGTTGTTCGCCGCGCTCAAGTGGCGCGGGCGCGGCGCAGAAATCGCCCGTGACATTTTGCCCGAAATCGCCTCGCGGCTGAGTTTCCTGCGCGAAGTCGGCCTCGATTATCTGCAACTCGGCCGCGCCGTCACCACGCTCAGCGGCGGCGAGGCCCAGCGCATCCGCTTGGCCGCGCAGCTTGGCTCGAACCTGAGCGGCGTGCTGTATGTGCTCGACGAGCCGACCATCGGCCTGCACCCGCGCGACAACCAGCAACTGCTCGGCGCGCTCGAGCAACTCCGTTCGCGCGGCAACTCGGTCGTCGTCGTCGAGCACGACGAGGACACGATGGCGCGCGCCGATTACATCATCGACCTCGGCCCCGGCGCGGGTGTCGAGGGCGGCCAAGTCGTCGCCGCCGGTTCGCTGAAACAGATTTTGCGAAATAAAAAATCGCTGACCGGCATCGAGTTGGCTCGCCAACACGACCGCGGCCGGGCGCTTGGCCAAGCGCGCCCCACTGCCCCGCCCCTGACCCGTCGCGGCGCCAGCCAAAAAAACAAAACGCCGTCCCTCATCTTCCGCGGATTGCATAAAAATAATTTGAAAAACGTCGCCGTCGCCGTGCCACTTGGCCGGTTCACCGCCGTGACCGGTGTGAGCGGCTCCGGCAAAAGCACGCTCGTGCGCGAGTGCATCCTGCCCGCCGTACAGGCCGCGCTGAAAGCCAAACGC
>CAUZVJ010000197.1:0-5141 GCA_963583225.1 Verrucomicrobiia bacterium | reverse complement strand
TGGGTGAACGACGTGCACAAGCTGTACATCAAAAAAGACATGACCGACCGCCAGGCGCTCACGGTGGCCCGTTTGACGGCGATCGGCGCGACGGTGGTGGGCATCATCCTCGTGCCGGTGTTCATGAATTTCGACTCGATCTACGACGCGCACGGGGCGTTCACGGCAGCGGTGACGCCGCCACTGGTGATGACGTTTATCTTCAGCGTGTTCTGGAAACGCTTCACCGCACCGGCGGCCTTGGCCACGTTGGTGGTGGGCCTGGTTGCCATCGCCTTTTCGTTTTTCGTGCCGGAGGTGATCACACCATTCGCGCACGGCGTGCCGATGGGCGAGGCCGGCGACGGGCTTTTCGCCGGGGTGAAGCAGTACAAATTCATGCGCGCCTGTTACGGTCTGACGATCTGCGCGGTGGTGGGCGTTGTGGTGTCGTTCTTCACCCGGCCGGAGACCAAGTCGCTGACCGGCTTGGTTTGGGAAAAGAGTTTTTATCGATCCCTCAAGACAGATTGATTGCGCTTGGTTTTGCATTGTTTTGTTTTGATTGGATCGGTAACTTCGCTGCTCACTTTTTGAAAATGCTCTCGTCGATGTTTTTTCGCATGCTATTCGCTCAACGCGCCTGCTTGGCCGTTGCGATGGCCTTGGCCGGTTCCGCTTGGCCAAGCGGCTTGGTGGCGGGGGAGACCTTGGCCAAGATCGACTTTTCCCGCGACATCCGGCCGCTGCTCAGTGACAACTGCTTCGCCTGCCACGGCCCCGACGCCAAGCAGCGCAAGGCCGGTCTGCGGCTCGACACTCGCGAAGGCGCCTTGGCCGATCTCGACGGCATTTCGGCGGTTGTGCCCGGCAAACCAAGCGAGAGCGAGCTGGTCACCCGCATTCTCACTGACGACGGGGATGATCTCATGCCGCCGCCCGACTCGGGCAAGCAACTCGACGCCGCCCAAAAAGCGTTGCTCCGGCAATGGATCGCCGACGGCGCGGAGTACGACGTTCACTGGGCCTACAAACCGGTTGCTCGTCCCACGCCGCCAAGCGTCAAAAACGACTCATTCGTCCGCAACGACATCGACCGTTTCGTGTTAGCGACGCTGCGGGCCAAGGGCTACGACCCGGCACGCGAGGCCAACCGCCGCACGCTAATCCGCCGGTTGTCGTTCGACCTCACCGGGCTACCGCCGACGTGGGAACAGGTGCAGGCGTTCGTCGCCGACCTGTCGCCGCGCGCCCTCGGCAAACTGGTCGACCGGCTGCTGGCAAGCCCGCATTACGGCGAGCGCATGGCGGTGTTCTGGCTCGACCTCGTGCGTTACGCCGACACAATGGGCTACCACTCCGACAACGAACAAACCAAGCCGCTCTACCGCGAGTACGTCATCAACGCCTTCAACGACAACCTGCCGTTCGACCGGTTCACGCGCGAGCAACTCGCCGGCGACCAATTGCCCGGCGCCACGCGGCGGCAACTCATCGCCTCCGGTTACAACCGGCTGAACATGACCACACGCGAAGGCGGTTCGCAGGCCAAGGAATACATCGCGATTTATCTCGGCGACCGCGTGCGCAACGTCTCGGGCGTCTGGATGGCCACGACGCTTGGCTGCACCGAGTGTCACGACCACAAGTTCGACCCGTTCACGTCGCGGGATTTTTACAGTCTCGGCGCATTTTTTGCCGACCTTGAAGAGACGCCGGTTGGCCCGCAGAAATACACGCCGCTGCCGACCGCCGCGCAGCAGGCCAAGGTGGATGAATTAAAAACAAAACTCCCGCCGCTCGAGTCGGTGCTCAACACGCAAACCGCCGCTCTCGACGCCGCCTTGGCCAAGTGGGAAGCGTCGCAGGCCAAGTGGACCGCGCTCGAGCCAAGCGCCGCGACCGCCGCGAACGGCACCCAGTTGGCGATCCGCGACGACCACTCCATCCTCGCCTCCGGCGAACTGCCATCCACCGACACGTACACCGTGACACTCAAGGGCGCACCCGCCGGCACGCGGGCGTTTCGCATCGAGGCGCTCCCTGACGATTCGCTGCCGAAAAAAGGCCCGGGCCGCGCCGGCAACGGCAACTTTGTTTTGTCCGAAGTCATCGTGAAAATCGGCGACACAATTGTCCCGTTGCAAAATGCCACCGCGTCGTTTGAGCAGACGTTGGCCAACGAAAACAACCCGTACAAAAAATGGAGCGCCGCAAGCGCCATCGACGGCGACGCCAAGGGCGCATCGTTTGGCTGGGCCGTGCTGCCGAAAGTGGGCGTCGCACAGCGACTCGTCTTCGAGGCTGCCGAGGCCCTCGAGGCGGCGGGGGAGCTTACCTTCATTTTGAAACAGGCACACGGCACGGAGCACACGCTGGGTCGCTTTAAGATTTTGGCCACGGCTCACGCCGGCAAAGTGACGGCCGACTCCGCCGCGCCGCCCAAAAAAATCGGCGGGATTCTCGCCGTGCCGTTGGCCAAGCGGAGCAATAAGCAGAAAAAAACGCTCGCTGCGCACTACCGCGCGTTTGCGCCGGAACTGGCCGCTGCCCGCAAGGAACTCGCCGACCTCAAGGCGTGGATCGCCCGGCTGGAAAAGGCTTTTACCACCTCGCTCGTCTCCGTGCGCCTGGCCAAGCCGCGCACGGTGCGCATCCTGCCGCGCGGCAACTGGCAGGACGACTCCGGGCCGGAAGTGCAGCCGACCGTGCCCGCTCGCCTCAAGCTCGCCGACACCGAGGGCCGCGCCAAGCGCAGCGACTTGGCCGGCTGGGTGGTTTCAAAAGAGAACCCGCTCACCGCTCGCGTGATGGTCAATCGGCTGTGGGCGTTGTGCTTCGGGCGCGGGCTCGCCATGCCGCTGGATGACTTCGGCACACAGGGCACGCCGCCCACGCACCCGGAACTACTCGACTGGTTGGCGGCCGATTTCATGGACCACGGCTGGGACATCAAGCGCACGATGAAGCTGCTCGTCACCAGCGGCGCGTACCGCCAATCCTCGACGACCAACGCCGAAACTCTCGCCGCCGATCCGCTCAACAAATGGCTCGCGCGGCAGGGCCGCTGGCGGCTAGACGCGGAGATGGTGCGCGACAACGCCCTCGCCGTGAGCGGCCTGTTGGCCAAACCGATCGGCGGTGCCAGCGTCAAGCCGTACCAGCCGGCCGGCTACTGGAAACACCTGAATTTCCCCAAGCGCCAGTGGAGCCACGACAGCGGTGTCAGCCAGTACCGGCGCGGGCTGTATACGTTTTGGTGCCGCACATTTTTGCACCCGAGCATGCTGGCGTTCGACGCGCCGACCCGCGAAGGCTGTGTCGCCGAGCGCACGCGATCGAACACCCCGCAGCAGGCACTCGTGCTGCTCAACGACCCGACGTACATCGAGGCGGCCCGCGTGTTTGCCGAGCGCATTTTGCAGCATGGCGGCGACACGGACGCGGAGCGGTTGACTTGGGCGTTCGAGCGAGCGCTCTCCCGCGAGCCGAGCGCCGATGAGCGCGATATTTTGTTGCGCTTGGCCAGCGAGCGCGCCGGGCATTTCGCCGCGAACGTCGGCGCGGCCAAGTCGGCGGCCACCGCCGGCGAGTGGCCCGCTGTTACGGCGCTCAAGCCGGAGCGCGTCGCCGCTTGGGCGGCGGTGTCCCGCGCGATTTTGAATCTGTACGAAACCACGTCCCGTTTTTGAATTTCTGTAAAATGAACCCGGAACAATTTGCCAATCGACTGAACCGCCGCTCGTTTTTGAGCAACGTCTCGCTGGGCGTCGGCTCGCTCGCGTTAAGCTCGATGCTGGATGCCGGCGGCTTGGCCAAGCGCACGTCGCTCGGCGTGATCGATCCGCTGCATCTCGCGCCTAGGGCCAAGCGGGTGATTCACCTTTGCATGGCCGGCGGGCCGTCGCATCTCGAGACGCTCGACCACAAGCCGAAGCTCGCTGAGATGGACGGCAAGCCGATGCCCAAGTCGATCACCGACGGCCAGCCGATCGCGCAGTTGCAGGGCAAGGCGTTGAAATGCCTCGGGCCGCAGCATGAGTTTCAAAACTTCGGCCAGTCCGGGCAGTCGATCTCCAGCGCGTTGCCGCACATCGGCGGGATCGCGGATGAAATCTGCATCGTCCGCTCGATGACGACGCAGCAAATCAACCACGACCCGGCGCACACGTTTATGAACACCGGCGCGCTCGTCGCCGGCCGGCCGAGCATGGGCTCGTGGGTCACTTACGGGCTGGGCAGCGAGGGGCGCGACCTGCCGGGATTCGTCGTGCTGACCTCCGTGGGCGGCGCGCAGGATCAGCCGATCGCCTCGCGGCAGTGGCACAGCGGCTTTTTGCCGAGCCGATTTCAGGGAGTGCATTTTCACTCGACCGGCGACCCGGTGCTGTACATCAGCAACCCGAAAGGCGTGGACGCAAAAGGGCAGAGCGCCGTCATCGACGCCGTCAACTCGATCAACAAACTGCGCAACCGTACTGTCGCCGATCCGGAGATCGCCACGCGGATTAGCCAGTACGAAATGGCGTTTCGCATGCAGACGAGCGTGCCGGAATTGATCGACACATCGAGCGAGCCGCAGCATGTGTTCGACCTTTACGGGGCCAAGCCGGGCGACGGCTCGTTCGCGAGCAACTGCATGCTGGCGCGGCGCTTGGCCGAGCGCGGCACGCGGTTCATTCAGCTTTACCATCGCGGCTGGGACCACCACGGCGGCGTGAAAAACGGCGTCCTCAACACGGCCAAGCACGTGGACAAGGCATCCGCCGCATTGATCCGCGACCTGAAAGATCGCGGCATGCTCGACGACACGCTGGTGATTTGGGGCGGCGAGTTCGGCCGCACGCCGATGGCGCAAGGCTCCGGGCGCGATCATCACATCAAAGGCTTTTCATTCTGGATGGCGGGCGGCGGAATCAAGGGCGGCATCAGCCACGGCAACACCGACGACTTTGGTTATCACGCCGTCGAGGACATTGTCGCCGTGCGCGACTTTCACGCCACGATGCTGCATCTGCTCGGCATCGAGCACGACAAGTTCACCTTCAAATTTCAGGGACTCGACTTCCGTCTCAGCGGCGTCGAAGAGGCTCACGTGCTCAAAAACCTGATCGCGTAAAATAAGAACTCACGCGAAGCCGCGAAGAACGCGAAGAGGTAGG
>CAUZVJ010000196.1:0-5142 GCA_963583225.1 Verrucomicrobiia bacterium | reverse complement strand
GAAAGCGAGTGTGAGGAGGAACTTGGTTTTCATGCGTTGAAGTGGGTGAGTGTAAAGTTGTCAGTTTTCAGTTTCAAGTTTTCAGTGGGGACGCAGATTTTCAGGATTCAGGGGATTCACAGGATCAATTTTTAAATCCTGACAATCTGCGTTCATCTGCGTCCTATCTTGCTCCTTGTGCCTTTCTGCCAACGGCTCACTTTAAACTGCTCACTGTTCCCCGGGCAAAATCATTGCCGGGGGGTGAAGACGCTGGCGAGAATGGACTCCTTGGTTTTCCAAAGGAGCGACATGGTCATCGACACCGGGATCAGCACGAAAGCCATGAACAGCCACGGCCGGAACTGGTCCGCCACGGCGACGAGCCGAAAGAGCAGCTCGGGCGTCTCGTCGATGCGTGGCACCAGGTGCATGACACCGATGCCGAGCGACGCCATGGCCAGCAGCACGCGGTTCATCCGGGAGAAGAGTTGCGACTCCACCCGAAGCGTCTCGTCCGGCAGCATGGCGGCGAGGCGGGCCAGCATTTTGTTGAGCGCCATCATGTAAAAAACGAACACCAACTTCAGCAACCCAACGGTGTCATCGAAGTACAGTTCGTCCGGCGCCCGGTGGTGCCAATGCAAAAATGGCGACAGGCCTAAGCTACACAGGCCCAAGAGTTTCGCTTGGCCAAGTGCGGCCTGCCAAACGCGTTCCTGCGGCTGAAAACTGCCCAGCAGCCACAGTCCGATCCACAGCATCGCGAACGCCACCAGCGGCAGGAGCATGCCGATCGGCCAGGCGGCGGCGGTCCAGTTCGAGAGGGTGGCCATGACGCTGACGACCATCGCGATCGGCAGTCCCCAAAAGAGAATCGACGTGCCGCGCGCCACCCGGGCCAGCGCCGGCAGCAGGTTCTTTTGTGTGTCGTGTTCGTCCGTCGTCACAGGCTCAGGTAAGTCTGGTCGCGCAGGCCCTTGGTGTAATCAGCGAGCAACCGCACGCCCTCGGACGGCTTGAGTTGCTCATGCCATCCCGCAAGGGACGCGCACTATACGAGCGCCCGAACCGATTTCAACCGTGAAGAAAAAGCGGCGAGCTCATTTGTCCCCGGCCACGAACGTCGTCACCACCGGGCGGTGATCCGAGCCGTGGCCCCAGTTCGCCACGACCGGAATCCACGAGTTGGCGCGATCCAATTCCCTGGCCATGCCGGGGCTGAGCAGGATATAATCAATCCGGCTGTAAACGTCCTCCACACCGTAAAAATGCGTCCATGACACGTTGCGCGGAAACCACTTCGTGTTGATCCGGTTTGGGCCGCTGTCGCCGTTGCGTTCACCGGGGCGCGAGTCGATGAGCTTCGACTTGCCGCGGCCGATGAGCGCCTTCAACGGCTTGGAATTGTAGTAGTCGTTTAAGTCTCCGAGCACGGCAAAGTTCGCCTCGGAGTTCGCCTTGAGCCGGGCGTCAATGATCCGCCTCAGCCGGAGCGCCTCCTGCAACCGCATCTCCGCCTCGTCCGCCACCGATACTTTCCGCTTCGACTTCAGGTGCGCGGTGATCAGCGAAAACGAGTAGTCGCCAAGAGCGATCTCCACCTCGGCAAATCCGCGGCTGACATGCAGTCGGCGGCCGTTGAGCAGATAGCTTTCGTTGTCGTGCCGCGTGATTTTTTTGAATGGAAACCGGCTAAGATACGCGACGTGAATCGCCGGATCGAACGCCGACAAATGTTCCACATACGGCAGGTTGAGCCCCTTGGCCTTGAGCGCAGCCTGCAGCTTGGCCAATGCCGTTTTTTTGCCCATCTCCTGCAGCGCGATCACGTCCGGCTTGGCCGCGAGGATGCTCTCGACAATCTTCGCCTGGGCGAACGGTTTTTTGAGCGGCCGATTCTGGATGGGCTCCAAAATGTAGTTCTCCACGTTGTACGTCACCACGCGAAACGATTGTTGCGACCGCGCTTGGCCAAGCGGCCAAGCCAACGCAGCGGCGATAAATAGAATCCTTAACCTCATATTAGTCCGGCGATAAAATAGTGAACATTACTAGAACCCATCCGGGGCTTCACCTTCATCCGGCCTGCGGCCACCTTCTCCCTTGAGGGAGAAGGAATCAAGCGGGGAGCGCTTGGCCTAGCGGCACGGGGGTGTCGCGGGAGCGTCTTGGAGTGCGACCGTCCCTGCCGCTTTCCGAAGCGTTCCAAAGCGGTGCAGAGAACCGCACTCCAAGACGCTGACGCGAATGCTGCAACACCGTCTCCCAGCGGGAGAGGGGCGGGGTGAGGGAGAACGCTCAACATCTATTCGAATATGCTGCATACAATTAAATCGTCGTTGTTACTTGGCTTGGATTTTGAAAAACCGCGCTGCTTGGTCGGCCTTGCCGCTGTAAGAGCCCGCGCCGTCGTCGAACTTTAATTTCTTCCCCACCGGCGTGTACGGCCCGGCCACCGAAAGGCTCGACCGTACCGTGTAGCTTGCCGCCGGACTTGCCTCCCAACTCAAGTGGATCTCACCATCGGCCAAGCTGACGGAAATAATAATCTCAGGAATCTCCACCACGGCATCCTCCGTGAACGGCGCGCCGCTTGGCCAAGTGCCGGCTGAGACAGTCGCTTCGGCCACTGTGCTGTGATCCGCAAACGCCCCGTTAAGGCCGGGGTGCCGTGTCATCGAGCCTTTGCTCGTCGGTTTGCCGAACTTGATGCGGTCGATCACATGCCCGTCTGCGTTGCGCAGCGTAATCGTGTCACCGCCGTTGTTGAGGCCCAGCCCGCTCGTGCCCTCGGTGGCCGGCAACGCCAGCACGCCTTCGTCCAGCACCGGCTCGGAGCCGGAGGAGCGGCCGCCGTACACGATCACCGCGCCGCGTTTGGCCAGGACGTCCCCCTCGTAAAAATTGCTCCGCAACGCCACGGCGTCGGAGATACTCCAGCCGGCCAAGTCCACGTCCGCTTGGCCAAGGTTGGCGATCTCGATGAACTCATCCTCGACGCTGATCCGGTTCGAGCCGCTCGGCGTCTCACGGTGCAGCGGGTTGTAGTGGCCGGCCGAATCTTTGCCGGTCGGGTTGGCCAAATACTCGGTGACGGCCACCTGCTGCTCCGCCTCGCTTGGTACATAAATATCCCACTCCAGCGTCGCCACGCCTTCGCTGTTTTCCGCTTCAAGCAACACGTCGAACGACGCCCCGAAATCCTCCTCGCCGGCGGTCAGCACTAGTTTGGCCGTGACCTCGCTGGCCGGGTTCGCCGAGAGCACCCAGCCCCCCGTCGGTGTCACGGTCACTTCGCCGGCACTCGGATTTTTGATGACGGCCTTGATCACCGCCGTCTCTCCATAAAGCAAAAAATGATCGGTGCGCGAACTCTCAAGCGGCCGCCCGGGGCGAACCAAGTTTTCGTACGTAAGCGTGAATTCGATCGTCGGCAGTTTCGGCCCGGAGATGTCCTCGATGCGCGTCGGCATCAACTGATAACCGCCTTCCCGCGGGCGGTCGCGCATGTACTGCGAGAGCACGCCGGTGACGTTGACGGCAGTGCCGGGGAACGGCTGGCCGATGATCGACTTGATGCGAGAGTCGATGCGCATGGTGAAGGTCATTCCGTTGGCATCGCTCAGCGTGTAATTTACCCCGCTGCCAAACTTTGAGCCACCGCCGCTGTCCACCTCCACCTCGGTCGCAACCACGAGCGAACCTTCGAGCGCCTCCATCGCCGCCGCGTCATCCCACTGCATGAAATCGAGCTTGGCTGGCTCGGGCAGGGCGTTGTCGCTGCTCACGACCTTGACCAAGTGCATGGCGTTGCCGGCGTCCGGCACGAGTTGCAGCAGCCCGTTGTAATGCGCCAGCGGCGCAGAGACGCGCACCTTGTCCCCGGCCTTCGGGTGGGTCGACTTGCCGCTGCTGAAGTACACCGCAATCCCAGCTGTGTCGTCCTGAAAACAAAACAGCGAGTGACTGCCGCCAGTCATGTTCGTGTGCGTGGTGACGATGCCCTCGGCGGTGAAAATGGTCTTCGTGTCCGATGGCTCCCGGTTGTCGTCCACCAGCGAGCGCAGGTGCTTGATGGTGACCGCGTCGCCGCCGGGCGAGTCCTGCACCTTGAGCGTGGCGGTGTCGCTCTCCACGCTGCCATCGGCGTTGCTGACGGTGACCACGTAGTCGCCGGCATCGTCCGCCGACACATCAGCCAACTCGAGCGCACTCGACGTCGCGCCGTCGATGTCTGCGCCGTCCTTGCTCCACTGATACGCCAGCGGCTCCGTGCCGGTGGCCACGACGGAAAACGAAATTGTCTTGCCGGTGAGCACGGTCTGCGATGTCGGCTGCGAGAGAATGGCCAAGTCGTTGCCTCCGTCGCCGTCAATCACGTCGCTGAGGCTCGTCCCGACTTTCAGGTTGTCGATCAGCATCGCGCCGATGTTTTTGGCCTGCCGAAACGCAAACCCGGTCACGTCCACCGCCGAGCCGTTATCCGTGGTAGTGACGCCCCCTGCCGCACCGCCGTCGGGGTCGATCCAAAGCGTCGTGCTCGCGTCCGCGAGGCTCATCGCGATGACGACCTTGTAAACGGTGTCGAGGTGAAGATCGTTGTCCACCACTGCTGTGGATTTTTTTCCCTTTGAACTGACGCCGATCCGGAATGCGCCGCCTTCCGCACCGGTCGTCTGGGCGATGATGCGCGCCCGGTACCCAAAGCCGTCATCCCTGAAGTGCGCGAGGTAACTCCCACTGCCGCTGGGCAGCCCGGTGAACTCCACGTCGAACGACGCGTACATCGTGCCGCCGCTCGATTTCTTGTACGGCCCGCCGGCCAGCTTCGCGTGAAAGTCCTCCGAGTTGCCCTGCGTCAGGATCAGCTCCCCCTCGTACACCTCTGTCTGCTCGGCGGAACCGCTGTGGTTTTTCCAAGTGTCCGCCGCCTGCACGACGATCGGGCCGTCGTCGTAGGTGAACGATTCCTCGAGCACCACCTCAGCCCTCGCCGTCACAAGGCCGATAGCTGCCGTCAAAAGTATGAGTCTTTTTTTTATGGTTCGATTTTGGTGAAATTATTTTCGGAAAGGCGCATTCCAGATCACGTCAGAGTTCGGCCCCTCGAATGTGCCCGCCCCATTGGTGACCGAGTGCCGTGAAAAATAGGCCGCATGC
>CAUZVJ010000195.1:0-5207 GCA_963583225.1 Verrucomicrobiia bacterium | reverse complement strand
TATCGTCGCCAGACCGACTACGACTATAAGTCGATCGCCAAGATTACTGAGCGGCAGGGGCTGGGGGAGAACATCTCAACACAGGTGTACGAGATGAAGGGTGGCGCCGAGGAACTCGCCAGGGAAATCCGCATGAACACCAGCTTGCCCATCGAGGAGCGGCAGATACAGTTGGGACAGATTCGAACCGAAACCTCCCGCAGCATCGAGTCGCTGATCGGGGGGCAGGGGGCGGCCGCGTTGCAAGGCCAGGCCGGCGGCCGGAACTGGCTCAACAACCTCGGCCGCGTCAACCCGCTTCCCATCGTCAAGCCGACTTTCCAAGTCATCACCAGCGGCACGCCCAATCCGTAAGCTTTTTGGAGTGCGACGGCAGGGTGTAGCGCCGCCGGCGCTTTGGCGGAAAAATTTAAACTTCAAACTTGAAACTGGTCATGCACAACCAGCTTCAACGTGCCCGGCAACAGCTCGATCGTTGCCGGGGTGGTGCCGATGATGTCGCCGTCGGCCTGGAATTCAGCCGGTGGCACGGCATCGATCTCGAGGCGTTTTCCCGTGAAATAGTCGACGCGCTCGTCCTCGACGTAGCGGCCGCTGAGGATGCTGGGGAATCGCCGCACAATCTGCAGCCGGCCAAGCGCGTCCACGAGGCTGATGTTCAGCAGGCCGTCGTCCGGCCGTGCGCCGGGGGAGATGCGCATCACGCCTCCTGCGGCAAACTCGGTGTTGCCTGCGCAAACCTGAAACATTCGGCCCGACGTTTCGCCGCCGTCCCACTTCACCGAAAACTCCGGCGCGCGAAAGCTCGCCAGTGCGCGGAACAGACCAACCGAGTAACTGAAGCGCCGCCCAAAAATTCGCTTCACACGCGGCCCGGTTTTGCGGATCACCTCGGCGGCGAAACCGGCTGCGACAAAGAGCAGCGCATGCCGCGTGACCGTTTTCCCGTGCAGCATCAACTGCACGCGAATGACATCGAGCGTCCGGGTGCTGCCGTTGGCCAAGGCGTCGAGGGCAGTCCCGAACTTGGCCAAGCCAAAGGTTCGTGCAACGTCGTTGCCGGTTCCGACCGGCAGCACAGCGAGGGCGGGGCGTTCGCTTGGCCCGACGGCCATCAGTCCGTTGGCTACTTCGTTGACCGTGCCGTCGCCACCCAGCGCAGCGATAATTCCGTAACGTGTCGCGACCGCACCGGCCAAGTCCGCAGCGTGACCTGGGGCTTTGGTGAGTTTGGCAGCGACTGAGTGGCCAAGCGCCTCGAGATGCGACTTCGCTTCGGCCAGCCGTTGTTCGCCCTGCCGATTCCCGGATGCCGGGTTTGCGATGAGCAGAATGCGCTTGGCATCCATCGGCGGCGGTCAGCTTACTTTGCCGACCCAGTTGCGGGCAATGGACTGCAAGTCACCATGCCCGTTGGTTTGCGCGGCATCGGGCGCGAAGTGGAGTTGTTCAATTTCACGAATGTCGCTCCGCAAACGGTCGCGATGAGCCGCCTCCAGCGACTTCGGTGAGGCAGTGGCGATGCGTTGCAACAGGTCGATGACAGCGAACGGCGTGCAAACTTCCGGGACTTCAAACACCGGTACCGCGGCTTGGGCATCATCGCGCTTGGCCAAGCGCCAAGCGCCGATGCCAAGCAGCAGCAGCGCCGCGCCGCCGGCAAACCAAGGCCAAGTCGGCGGCGGATTCAACACCAGCCCGGCCAGCGCCAACTCGCTCTCCACCTCCACGAGATCGGCGTCGCTGTATTGTTTGAAAACCGTCTTGGCCACCAAGCCAGTTGGCTGCGGAAACCTGAACGCAAGCGAGTCGCCGACGTCGGCACTTGGCTTGAGCGTGAGCAGCCAAGTGCGCTCGCTCACGGCGTTGACGCTCGATGCGCCCGACTCAACACGCGCGACCGACAGCCCCTGATCGTCGTTTTTGACGATGTCAAAACCGGGAATGTCGAGCGCGACCAATTTGTCGAGCGACGGCGTGAGGCCTTTGCCGGTGGCGTGCAGTTCAAGCGTCAATTCCGTGCGCTCACCGGCGAGCCGGGCGTCGAGCGTCTGCGTCAGTTCCAGTTTGTCAACCGGCCGGGCGGAAGGCGACTCGGGGCGCGCATCGACAATCTGCGTCGCGGTGGTCACCGGCAAAAGCACCGGGCCGAGCGAGTCATAAAAATCGAGATCCATCTGTAGCTCCGGGATGCGATCGACTGAGGCGTCCTTCGCCTTGAGCAGCACGTAGGCCAGCGGCGTCTCGCGCCAACCCGGCTGGCCAACGGTACGCGACTGGGTTTTGTTGTCGTGAAACGTGATTGACTGCACCTCAAAATTCTCGCCAAGTTTTTCGCCGAGATGCTCCTCGAGATCGTCGCGGGGAGCCTGTCGCTGGCCGGGGTAGCGCGGGTAAAAATACGGCGTGCCCGTGCTGCTGCCGCCGACGAGGTAGCGCGAAAAGCCGCCGGCCTCGCGCTCAATGTCGCTCGTGTGCCGCAGCCCGATGAACAGCCCGAACGGCGTTGTGTGGCCGATCTCGTCGCTGCCGTCGATGCGGGCGACCAGCTTCACTTCGTTGAGCAAATCGTCGTAATGCTGCACCAGTTTGCGAGCCAGTTCGCCGGCGGGATGATCCTCGAGCACGGCGAGCGAGGCGCGGAGATAGCGCGGCTTCAGCTCCGGCGTGAGGCGGCGCGACGTGTTGTTCACCGACTTACCGAACGCTTTCAAGTGCCCCTCCGAGTCCGGCAACACGAGGATGGCGTCGCGGATTTTTTGGAGGTTGCCGATCTCCGGAATCTGCTGGCGGGTGACGTACGACAGGTCGCTTGCGCCGAGGTTGGCGTTGAACCAAAGCTGAAAAACGAGCGCACTGGGCTTGTCGGCAGTCACGGCGGTTTGCAGGGCGTACAGAGCGGCGGTTTCGCTGAAGCCCTCGAACGCCGCCTCGCGGTGTTTCACATACACGTCGAGGTCGGCCTTGTTGCCGTACTGGTACTCGGCGAGGTCGAAGTTCGCGGCGGCCTGCTGCAGCTTGAGCTGCCAAACATCCGGCTTCTCTGCAAGCCCGGCATCGAGCAGCGCCAGCAGCGTTTCGTAACCGGCGAGCACCTCGGTGTTGATTTGTGAATCGCCGCGCTTGGTGCCGGCCTGTTGCTGGACTTTTGGCGCGCGCCAGGTGGTGGCCAGGCGCTGGCGCATGGAGTTCACCAGCGTGCCGAGCGACTCGACCGGCATTTTTTCCGGCTCGCCGAACACTGCGCGAATGTCGTCGAGCTTGTACACTTCGGCAAAGCTGTGCGCACCCTCGAACGCGGCGACGATGGCCTGGGGCTTGGGCGTATAAGTCGTGTTGGTGTAATTGCTCCATGACTGGCCAATGTCAACCGGCAGCTTGGCCAAGCGCTCGAGGATTTTGCCCAACTCCCTGAGGTTGCGCTTCTGTTTCGCCCGGGTGAGCGGCGTGCCGCTTGGCCTTGGCGGGATGTAAACAGGCATGCCGAGAGTTCGCATGCGCAGCGGCGCGCCGATGTTGGGGTTTCGGGTTCGCGCCCAGGAGGACAAAAGTGTGTTGGCAATCAAGTTGGCTTTTCTCGGGTCGAGCTTGGCCAAGCGCTCGATTTCATGCAGCGCCTTCATGATTTTTTGGTCTTTCAGCAGCGTCTCCGCCAACGCGGCTTGGGCGCGAGAACGCCGACTCTCTGGCAGGGCGTCGAGCCAAGCATCGCCGGGCGCGTGCCCGATGATGACGGACGGCTGGAGCGGTTTATAGCGGCTGGAGTTTTGCTGGGCGAGGCGCCGTTGCTGCTCGTACACCGGGTCGTAAATTGTCGAATTGCGGGTCACGATTATTTGAGAATTTTTCGCGGTGTTCTCCGCTTCAACAAGCCACGCCTCGGCGGCAATGGTCAGCGGCAGTTGCCACTTGGCCAAGTCGCCGCCGGCTTCGGTGAGCAGCGCGCCAATGATCTGCTTTAGGTTGCGGAGGGCTTCGCCGCGTGCTAAAAAGTTGCTGCTGCGTACGTTGCGTTGCACTTCGGACTGCACGAGCTGGATCAATTTCAACCCCGGGCCACCCTCGCGGAACTGTCCGCTCATCCACTCGTCGGCCTGGGTCTTGGGCAGTTTCGCGACGAGCGTGAAGCCACGCTTGATGCCGCCGAGCCGCTTGGCGTCGTCCTCGATGGTTGCGATCAGTTTTTCGTTGGCCTTCCACGCGGCGGAGAGGTTGGGAGGGCTGGGTTTGCTTAGCCAAACTTCGGTGAGCAGCTTGGCTCGCATCTCGAGCGCCCAGTCGTCGTCACTCTCCGGCACGAACTTCAGCGCGATTCGGGCTTGGGATTTGGTTGCCAACGGCTGAAGCAGTTGCGCAGCGCGCTTGCGACCGTCCGCTGTGTCGCTGCCGAAACGGCCGACGCCGGCCTCGAGCCGCTTGGCTAAGCGCGACAGGTTCGGCTGGCCAACGCCACGCAGCAAATTGCCCAGCGAGGCGATATCGGCCTCGCTCAGCTCGGCCGGTGCCAGTTTCAAAATCTCGACAAAATCCTCCTGCGTGAGCATCGGGCGCGGTTTGCCGGTGGGACGCGTCGGAACCGGCACGCCGCTTGGTGGCGGAGGTACGGATGCGTTGGTGAGTGGCCGGATGAGGGTGGTGATGAGGTGGCGATACGCCTTTTCGGCGGAGCCGTCGAACGGCAGTGACTGGATGTGTTTGCCCAATTCCTCCCAGCGGCCGGCGTTGGCCAGGCGCCGGAACCGCTCCGCCGCCGCCTTGGCTTTGTCCTTTTGCGGTTTGGCTTCTTTCGTCAATTCGTCGAGGGCATTGAAGATGCCGTCCGGCGTGCGGTCAAACTTCACCGCCGTCAACGCAGCGTGCAGCTTTTCCTGCGGCGTCTTCGGCTTGGGTGGGGTGGGTGCCTTGCGGGGCACCGGCCGAACGGCTTGAAGGTCGGGGGCGTTTGTTGGGCGGGCCGTCCCCGCCGGTGCCGTGATGGCGCTTTTGGACGGCAGACGGCGAATCGGCTTCGGAGGCACGCCCGTCTTTACCCTGACGGCGGGAACGATGCGCTTGGCTGGTGATGGCTTGGCGGGCGCTTGGCCAAGCGCAACGATCGGCAGCACAACACAACCAAGCAGTTGGACGGTGAAACGGAGTGACATCTTGGGAGTTCTGTTGGAGTAAAAAAGAGCCGACTTGCGTCGGCTGCTTTGGTTAAAAAAACT
>CAUZVJ010000194.1:0-5236 GCA_963583225.1 Verrucomicrobiia bacterium | reverse complement strand
ACAATCTCACGGTTTCGGCAACTTCCTTTTCCCTCTCCCCCGTGTGGGAGTGGGCCAGGGCGCGGCGGCAACCCAAGCCAAGCGCGGCGGTTTCACGTTGATCGAGCTGCTGGTCGTCATCGCCATTCTGGCCGCGCTGCTGCTGCCGGCGCTGGCCTTGGGCAAGGCCAAGGCGCTGAAGGCCGCCTGCATGAGCAACATGAAACAGATCGCCACGGCGGCGGAGATGTACGTCGGCGACAACGACGGAGTGTACCTCATTGCCCGGCACAACGCCGTGCTGGTCGCCTTCAACCCGCCGGAGGTCGCGGCGTGGGTGCCGTACAACATGGCCAGCCGGAAGCTGAAAGGCTACAACGAGAAAAACGACGCCTACACCTTCCAGGGCCTGACACTGAACCGGGTGTTCGCCTGCCCGAGCCTCAAGTACACCGGCACGCCGTTGCAGGGTTACCGCAGCAGTCATCATCTGCCTTCATGGGAGAAATGGTGGCCGGCGGTGAACACCGGCTATCAATATTTCGGGGGCATCACTTACTGGACGAATCCATCCGGGAGATACAAGTCGCGCAGCCCGGTGAACTCCGGCCAAGTCAGTCCGATGATGCTGATCGCCGCCGACGTGACCGCCAAGATCGACGGCCGGTGGGGCGCTGGCCGGCCCACGTGTTACTCGGGCTATCCGGCCCACAAAAACAGCGCCGGCCGGCCCACCGGCGGCAACCAGGCCTACGTGGACGGCTCGGTAAGCTGGAAGAAGTTCAAGCAGATGCTGTTTATCCACAGTTGGAACCCCGGCGGCTCTCGCCAATATTACGCCTATCAGGAGGACTTGGGCGATTACGGGAAAAGCGGCAGAATCGTCAAGCCGCGCTACTGACGGCTTGGCCAAGCGGGCCTGTCAAAAAGATGTCCCTTTCCAATTTGGAACAGCTTGGGTAGGTTCGTGGCGCTTTAAATCACCTTTTTTTATGAAAACGAATCGACGTACTTTTCTGGGGAATTGCTGCTGGATGGCCGGTGCCACCGCTGCGGTTCCGAGTCTGGTGCTTGGCCAAGCGCCCAAGCGCAAACGGGTTGCCTTCCTCGGCACGGAGGTGCGCACGCACTCGCACGCGCAGCATTTCCTCGACCGCCTCTCGCTTGGCTACGGCTGGCGCGGCGCGTGGCAGGAGCCGCGGCTGGACATCGCCTCGGTTTACATCGACCAGTTCCCCGAGGGCGACCTTGCCCGCAGCCGCGTGAAGCGCTACGGGCAAACGCTCTACCCGAGCATCGAGGCGGCGCTGACGCTGGGCACCGGCAAACTCGCCGTCGATGGCGTGGTGATCATCGCCGAGCACGGGAAATATGAGCGAACCGAAATGGGCCAGACGCTCTACCCGCGCTACGAGTGGTTCAAGCGCGTCGTGAAAGTGTTTGAGGACAGCGGCCGCTCGGTGCCGGTCTTCAATGACAAACATCTCTCGACGACTTGGGAGCGCTGCGCGGAGATGGTCGCTGACTCGAAGCGGCTTGGCTTCCCGTTTTTCGCCGGGTCGTCGCTGCCGGTGACACGCCGCATGCCGTCGATCGACATGCCGCACAACGTCCCGCTCAAGGAGAGCGTCTGCGTGGCGTACGGCGGGGTGGACAGCTACGACATCCACGCGCTCGAGACGGCGCAGTGCATGTCCGAGCGGCGACGCGGCGGCGAGGTCGGCATCCGGCAGGTGCACGCGTTGCGCGGCGCAAAAATGTGGGAGCGCTTGGCCAAGCCGGAACACGCGGACACGCGGCGGCTCGTCGTCTCGGCCTACACGCGCAGCCACAACCTGCCGGTCGAGGGCGGCTACTACACCGGCAAAATCACGTTCGACTGGGCGCGCAAAAACTTCCCCAACTCCATCGCCTATTTCATCGAGCACCTCGACGGCTTCCGCACGACGATGATCCTGACGCAGATTCAGGATTTCAACTACGCCGGTCTTCGCGCCGACACCGGCGAGATCGTCTCCACGCAAATGTATCTGCCGATGCCGGGACACGGCTCTACGACGGCGGATTTTTTCCATCCGCTCTGCCGCCACATCGAGGAGACGGTGCTCACCGGCAAAGTGCCGTACCCGGTCGAGCGCACGTTGCTGACTTCCGGCATGACGCTCGCCGGCGTCGAGTCACTACATCGCGGGCAGGTGCCGATCAAGACGCCGCAGATGAACGTCCGCTACACGGTTGGCCCCGAGTCCACCTACTGGCGCGACTGACCCACGGAAACCATCGCGGGACTGATGGCAGCTCGGATTGGCGTTGGCGGCATATTCATCGAGTGCAACCACTTTACATCGCAACTCGCGGATCGTGCGGCGTTCGAACGATCGGAGTGGCTTTGCGGCGGCGAACTGCTTGCCAGGGACACCGGCGTGCTCGGCGGCATGATGTCCGTACTCCGAGCGAATGACTGCGAGCCGGTTCCATTGTTGTACGCCAGCGCCTGCCCCAGTGGAGTCGTCCGGGAGAAGGTTTACGATGAGCTAAAAAATGCACTGCTGGAATTGCTCAACAACGCGGTAGAACTCGACGGCATTCTGCTTTGCCTGCACGGCGCCGGGGCAGCGATCAACGCGCCCGACATGGAGGGCGACTTGACGCGTGCGATTCGCGAACGGGTCGGCGATGAGGTGCCGATCGTCGGTACACTCGACCTGCACGCGCATATCACGCCGGAACTCCTTGCCCACACTGATGTTTTGCTGGCGTGGGAAACGTACCCGCACGTCGACGCCTTCGAGACCGGCGAACGCGGCGCCCAAGCGATGGTCGATATTTTGGCCGGCCGACTGAAGCCGGTCATGGCCATGGCGAAAGTGCCGATCATCGTCAGCGCCATTCACGGCCGGACGCAGCAGCCGGGGCCTTTCGCCGATGTCATGCACGAAGCCAAGCGACTCGAGGATAGCGGGACGCTTTATTCGATTAACCCCATTTTGGTGCATCCCTATTTAAACCTGTCGGACATGGGTGGCGGCGTTTTGGTGGTCGCCAACGAATGCAAGACGGATGCCGTCGACACGGCCAAGCGCTTGGCCTGGCGGTACTGGGAAAATCGCCACGAGCTACAACCGGCGACGCTCAAGCCAAGCGAAGCTGTTCAGCGAGGATTGCAAATCGAAGGCGGGCCAGTGCTGCTGATCGAGACAGCCGACTGCTGCGGTGGCGGCGCCACCGGTGACAGCGTACACACGCTCAAGGCGCTGCTCGCGGAAGCCCCCGACCAATCGGCGATTGTTCCCGTGGTCGATCCCGAGGGGGCACGGCGGGCGCACGCAGTGGGCGCGGGACAGACGATTCAACTGCGGCTTGGCCACCGGCTTGATCCCAATTGGGGCGACTCGGTTACCGTGGACGGCATCGTCACGCGGCTCAGCGATGGGGCCTTCATCTATTGCGGTGGCATCTGGGATGGCCGTTCCGGTTGTATGGGTCCGACCGCCGTGGTTGAGGTTGGCCCGATTCAAATCGTCATCAGCAGCAACGCCACTTATGACTGGATGACGGAACAATTTGACCTGCTCGGACTGGACATCGCGGCCTGCAAATTCATAGTTGCGAAAAACCCGATGAACTACCAACAGGCCTACACAGGGCCAATGAAGGCGGCATTCGTACTGGACACACCCGGCCCAACGCCCGCCAACACAAATGCCCTGGCGTACACCGGGATGACCGCCGATTGGTTCCCGAAAAAAACGGGCGTCACCATAGACGAGCCGACTGTCTTCGTTTCGAGACAACGCGACCTAACCACCCTGAAACTGGATTGACGGCAAGTGAACTTGCGCGAATGAACCATCGCTGCAACAGTTCCCGGCTACAAAGATCACTTTTATGAAAAACAACCTTCCTCACTGCATTGTCGCACTGATTCTCCTCCTCGGCGGACGCCTTGGCGCTGATGAGAATCGCGACATCAAGATTGTCGAAGTTCAGAAAATCTGGGATGCGGCCCCACACAACGCATTTACCGACCTTGAACGGTTTAATGGCAGTTGGTATTGCGCCTTTCGGGAGGGTCACGGCCATGCGGGTGGTGGCGATTACGGGAAGATTCGCGTGATAGCCTCCAACAATGGCACAGCATGGAAATCAGTGGCACTACTCCAGACCAAGCGCGTCGATCTGCGCGACGCCAAGCTGTCCATCACACCAACCGGCGAGTTGCTGCTGAACTCCTGTGAATACCGCGTGGACGACGACAGTGCCGACATCCGCAACAACACCTCCGTGACGTATCGTTCCAAAAATGGAACCGACTGGTCGGTGGGCACGCAGATTGCAGACAAGGGCTATTGGCTCTGGCAAACGACATGGCGAGGCGACAGCGGCTACGCGCTGGGCTACCAGTGGGGAAACCGCGATACGACCCGTTTTTATCGCACAACCGACGGCAATCAGTACACGCTTCATGTTGATCACCTCCGGCCGCCGGGCGATCGCAGCAACGAACACGCGATGTTCTTCGATGCCGAGGGCCGCGCCCATATGCTTCTGCGCCGTGACAATGCGCAATCGAAAACCGGCGGCTACGCCTTGCTTGGCCAAGCGGAACCGCCCTACACCGACTGGGAGTGGCGCCGGCTCAACATCACGCTTGGCGGCCCGTCGATGATTCAGTTGCCGGACGGACGCGTTCTCGCCTGTGTCCGCCGCTATGCGGACGAGAATCATCGTAACTGGGGTTCGCAGTGGACCGAACTGGGCTGGATCAACATTCAAACCGCCAAATACACCCCGGCGGCCAAGCTGCCGAGCGGCGGCGATTCCAGTTACGCGGGCTTGCTTTGGCATAACGGGCTGCTCTGGATCAGCTATTACAGCAGTCACTCGGGAAAGACCTCCATCTATTTGGCCAAGGCCGAAATATCCGGTTTGAAGTAATTTCAGACTCCGGCCGCTCTTGTAAAAAAAGGCATTCGAGGCTAATTATGCCGGGTGGACCGCACTCAAACCTTGATCGCCTCGGCGTTCGCACTGGCTCTTGCGCACTCGGCCGTTTCCGCGGCGGAGAAGCCCGTTGATTTTGCGCGGGAAATCCTGCCGGTGCTGTCGAACAAATGTTTCGTCTGCCACGGGCCAGACTCAAAGAAAAAAGATCTGCTGCGGCTCGACTCGTTCGAGGGCGCAACGAGCGATCTCGGCGGCTACAGGGCAGTCGATCCCGGTGACTTGGCCAAGAGCGAAATCATCGCCCGCATCC
>CAUZVJ010000193.1:0-5250 GCA_963583225.1 Verrucomicrobiia bacterium | reverse complement strand
GCCGGCCGGAGGATGCCGGCAAGCCGGAGATGCTGATCGATAAGAGGCTTTCGCTGTTCGGCCAGTACATCAAGACCACGGGCATTTACCGCTGTCCCTCCGACAAAAGCACCATCATCGTGAGGGATCCTATTTCAAAGAGGATGACCCCGAAGCCGCGCCTGCGCAGCTACTCACTCAACAGCTTCGTCGGCTGGGACACGAATACCCGGGGCGCAGGCGAACCGGCCTATCGGAACCAGCCTGACCGGCGTTACCAGAGCTACCTCAAGATGTCCGACTCTGCCAAGGGCCCTTCAGAACTGTTCACCTTTATCGAGGTGCATGCGGTGAGCCTGTGCCGGCCGTTTTTTGGGCATCACATGAAGACGCAATTCTATCATGTGCCGGCCGGTTATCACAACGGCAAGGCGGCGTTGGGATACATCGATGGCGGCTCAAGGGTTAACGAATGGAATCATCAACAAACGAAGGCCTTGATAACAATGACCACGGGCGATCACTGGGGCAATCACAGCCACGGAAATTCCCGCAATACGGACGTTATCTGGCTGCAGGAACGGGCCACTGTGCTCTTGGGCGGTCGCCGTTAGGGTTTCTGCTCCAATCGGCGAAACTGCCGTAGCAAATCCACCGCGCTTCCCAAAATTGGGCGCGGCAATTTCATCCACTCAAGCAGCTCGGTTGCAGCCACTTCCACCTCCGCAGGGCCGTGGATTTCATCTCGGGCTAAGTTCAAAAACTTCATCAGCCGGAAGGCGTTAAACCAGCGGAAAAAACGCTTGCGAAATGCCATTGAGTCGCCCGAGTTGGCGCGGATTTCCGGCACGACCGACTCGACAAATTCCTCCCCCAAAAACCGGCCCATCGCTTCGGGCGGAGCGCCGCTTGGCCGGCTGGTTTCCCAAAGCACCTCCACTTGGCCAAGCAGCCATTTTGCATCGCGATAAGCTTGCAGCGGATAAGTGCCGAGCTTGCCGTTGGCCACGAAGTCGCCGACCGCCCTGCCGGTGCCAAACGGCACACGGTCAGACAAGCGAGGCGAGGGGTGCACGGTCACGCTGGTCAGCTCCGTCACTTGGCCAAGCCAACTGATCTTTTGCAGGAAATAAAAATCTTCCCCGGCTTGTCGCCGGTTCATGCCGCCCTGTTTCACGTACGCCCATGCACGGACCGCCATCGCCGAGCCGATTGTGTGAAAGCCGTACGGGAAACCAATGAACTTCTGCGCCAGCACATGATAACGCAGATGCAACTCGTAAGCGGCGATGCCGTCGAACAACGTTTGACTGGGCGCGTCATCGCCGAAGCCAAGTGCGGCCCATTCGCCGGCGTCGAGCGGATGCTCAAAGTGAATGCTGCAACCGGGCGCATTCGGCTGCGCGGCAAAGTGCGACTCGATGCCGGTGAAGTAATTGCCGGAGCAGCGGCAGTCGGCATCATAACAAACAAGCAGTCCGTCCTCCGCTTGGCCAACGTCGGCGAGTCGCCGCAGCGCCTCATCCATTCCGATCTTACGAGCTTGGCCAACGCCGGCGTGCTTCGGTGGCAGTTTGGGCAAGTGTAGCAAATGGATCGGCAGCCAATGCCCACGCCGTTCATCCAGCCAGTCGGTGGTCTCGCAGAGCGTGTACAGATTTTGCACAGTCACGTCCGAATCGTTTTTCTTTGAGCCGTTAATGACAACGATCACCTCCGCTTGGCCAAGCGGTGGCTCGCAGTTGGCCAAGCGCTTGAGTGCGCCGACGAGATCCGGTTCGTCGTGGCACGGGATGACAACGACCATCCGCAAGCCGGGGTGCGGCTCGGCTGCGATCAGCCGTTGGCCGGCCGATTTCTGAAGGTACTGTTCGTGGGGAGTAGCCACTTAGCGTCTGGGCAATCTGACGCTGGTCCCCCTCGCTTTCAACGGAATAAGCCGGTGGCGAGGGAGCACACCCTCTCCCAGCGGGAGAGGGCAGGGAGAGGGAGAAAACGAGAGACTGACACGAAGGCTGGAAATTGGCTTGGGACTTCGGTTGGCAGGCGTCACCATTCCTGCGGAATTTTTCCTCTTATGAAAACGATCAGATTCATCGTCCTTATCGCCGTGGCGCTTGGCCAGGCATTGCTTTTGCACGCGGAGTTTCGCGCCGGGATTGTGGTGCGGGTGGTCACGCCGGATCCGTTGCTGCCGGTGTCCGGCGGCGTTGGTCCGTCCAATCCGGTCACCAAAAAGCACGGCGACCTAACCGTGCGGGCGATGGTGCTCGAGAGCGGCGGCACGCGGGTGGCGTTCGTCAGCACGGACTTTCTCGGTTTCCCCGCTGCACTGGGCGACCGCGTGCGGCGGCAGGTCAAGTCCATCCCGCCGGAGCATATTTTGATCGGCGCGACACATACGCACAGCGCGCCCGACGCCTATGGTTTCCCCAACGGTAAGGGTGGCACCGATGCGAATCTCGATTATCTCGACTTCGTTTGCAACAAGGCCGCCGAGGCGATCAACGAGGCGGTCGCCGGGCTGCAACCGGCGTCCCTGCGGATCGCCACCGGCAAGGCCAACGGGAAGATCGCTTACAATTATTACGCGCCGAAACTGTACGACCCGCGCTGCAGCGTGATGCAAGCGGTCGGTCGCGACGGCAAGCCGTTTGCCACGCTGGTCAACTACGCGATTCACCCCGAGGTGCTCGGTTCGAGCCAGGGCGTTCTCAGCCCGGACATGGTTGGGCCGCTGTACGACCGCATCGCGGCGAGCGGCGGCGGCACCGGTATTTTCATGAACGGCGCGCAGGGCGGAATGGTCACCGCCGACGTGCGCGGGCCGGACGGCAAAGATGTGCAGACGTGGGAGGAGTGCCAACGCATCGGCTACTTGCTCGCCGACGAGGCGTTGCGGATTGTCGGCGGCTCGCTCGCCCGCAAAGAGCCGAAAATCCGCTGCGCCTGGCGGGATGTGACGTTGCCGGTCGATTCGCCGATGATGCTTGCGCTCCTGAAAATGTCGCCGCTGCAACTGGTCAAGGCGGATGTAAAAACCATCACCACCCGCGTCAATTTAGTGCACGTTGGTGACGCGCAGATTCTCACCATCCCCGGCGAGGCGCTGCCGAACATCGGCTACTATCTCAAGCGCAAAATGACGGGGCGTCACAATTTCCTGTTCGGCCTGACCAACGACGCGCTGGGTTATATCTTGACCAAGGAGGATTGGAACAGCTTCGAGCGTTACGACTACGTCACCCGCACCAGCCTCGGCGAATCGACCGCCGAGATTCTCATCCGCGAGTCAATGCGTCTTGTCGAAGAGGCCGCCGCCAAGTAGCCGATTCAGGCGAGGCCAATTTCTGCGAGGCGCTTGATCAGAAATTCTCCCGCCGTCCAGCTTGGGTAATCCGCTTGGCCACTCGTCCGCTCGACGCAGGCCGGCAGCGGCGTCAGGTCGGTGTCTCGCGTTGGGTGCATAAAATACGGCATCGACAGCCGGCGCTTGGCCAAGTCGGGCGGGTTCACCACGCGGTGCATCGTGCTGCGAAACTGGCCGTTGGTCAGGTTGGCCATCATGTCGCACGAATCGACGATCAACTGATTCGGCTTAGCCTCGATCGCCACCCAGTCGCCGTCCGGCGTCTGCAACTCCAGCCCGCCCTCGGTCGCCTGAATCAGCAGCGTGATGAAATTTATATCCTGATGCGCCGCCGAGCGAGCCGCCGAGGCAGCGCTTGGTTCGATCGGCGGATAATGAATCACGCGCAAAATGCTGTCGCTGCCCTTGGCCAAGCGAGGCAGAAACTCCGGCTCCAAGCCAAGGTGCTCACTGCACGCGCCAAGCAGCGTCATGCCGATGCCCTCGAGTTGGTGATACAATCCACCGATCGCTTCACGAAACTCTGCCGGTTCGCTTGGCCAGACGTTGGGCGGCAGCGAGTCGCTGTTCTCGCGACCGATTTGGTAAAACTCCTTCAAGTCTGCCTGGGCACTGTCCTTGGCGTGCTCGCGCCCGAACTCCGTAAAGCCGCGTTGGCCGTTCGACTCCGGCCGGTGGTAGCTATGCTTGGTTTCCTCCGGCAACGTAAAAAACGTTTCGGCGACTCGATAGCATTCGGCGATTTGATCGGCAGAGATACCGTGATCCTCGACGATAAAAAAACCGGACTGCTCCAGCGCTTGGCCAATGGTTAGCACCGACGCGGCACCGTGAGTCGGTGAGTTCAGTGACTCGAGTGAAATGGTGGGAATCGAAATGTCAGCCATATTGCCGGGCAATCCAATGACCCCCCGCCGCGAATGTCAAAGACAACATTGTGGTTTTCCGTTTCAAATCAGGTGGGTTGCCTTAAAACTCCTGCGACGTGCAACCGGCATCCCGCACTCCCTGGTGGCTTTGGCCCAACCTGCTCAACCTCGACTCGCCGCTGCTGGCGTTGATCTGGCAGGAGCAGTTTGCCCGCGTGGCCGGGGTGTCGCTGGAGTGGGGCGACCGCGTGCTACTGTTCTGCTGCACGTGGCTCGTTTACTGCGCCGACCGCACGCTGGACGCCATCGAGTCGGGCGGGAAAACGGAGACTGCGCGGCACGCGATTCAACTGCGGGGGAGGCCCATTTGGCTGGACGTCTCCGCTGCGGTTTTAGTCGTCGCAATTGTGCTGGCGTCGATGACGCTGAACTCCCGCGCGTGGCTCGGCGGCGGCTTGGTGCTGGGTTTCACGGCGATCCACTTCGGGGCGACGCATTGGTGGCCGTGGCTGCGGAGCTGTTTTTGGCCGAAGGAATGGCACGTCGGTTTTGTGTTTTCTGTGGGGTGTGCGCTGCAGGTTTGGTCAGTCGCGCCTGGCGCTTGGCCAAGTTTGCTGCTGCCGGTGATCGGGTTCGGCGCGTTGTGCGCGATGAGCTGCTCGCACATCACCGCCTGGGAGGTTCTCAAGGCGGATCGAAACGACCCCGGCTCGCTGCTCAACGCTCATCCGGTGTTCGTCCGCCGCCTGTCGTGGTTCGACATCGCGCTTGGGCTGTCGGCGCTGGCCGCCGCCGCGCTTGGCCAGGCGGCGGGACAGCACGCAATGGCGGCGGTCGGGATCAGTGCGCTTGGCCTGGCCTGGCTGCACGATCGTTGCGACCGTTTCAGCACCGACTTCCTCCGCGTAACGGCTGATTTTGGACTCTACACCCCGCTCCTGTTTTTTTGTCTTCAGCGGTTGAGCCGTTTTTTCCACTTGGGATAGTCCCCGGCCAGGAGGGAGGTGGCGTAGCCGCCGTACCATGAGTAGC
>CAUZVJ010000192.1:0-5257 GCA_963583225.1 Verrucomicrobiia bacterium | reverse complement strand
GTTCCAGCCGGTGCGCCAAGCGGCGGTGCCGACCGCTGGCGGCGACTGGGCGATCAACGAGATCGACCATTTCATCGCCCGCAGATTGGCTGCGCAGGAGTTGTCGCCGGCAACGGCTGCGGATCGCCGGACACTCATTCGCCGCGTGTGTCTCGATCTCACCGGTCTGCCTCCGACACCGGAACAGATCGCGGAGTTTCTCGACGACGACTCGCCGGACGCCTACGAGAGGCTCGTCGATCGCCTGCTAGACAGTCCGCGCTACGGTGAAGGTCAGGCAACCTTTTGGCTCGACCTCGTGCGTTATGCCGACTCCGACGGCTACAAGTCGGATCACTATCGGCCCGAGGCATGGCGGTATCGCGACTACGTCATTCGTTCGTTCAACACCGACAAGCCGTATGACCGATTTGTGAGCGAGCAGTTGGCCGGTGACGAGATTGATCCCGGCAACCGCGACGCACTCATCGCCACGATGTTTCTGCGCCATTGGATTTACGAATACAACCAGCGTGACGTGGAGACACAGTGGAACGACATCCTCGCCGACGTCACCAACGTAACAGGCGACGTTTTTTTGGGCATGGGCCTGCAGTGTGCGCGGTGCCACGACCACAAATTCGACCCGATTCTGCAGCGCGACTATTATCGGATGAAGGCGTTCTTCGCGCCACTGCTGCCGCGCGACTCGATGCCGGTCGGCACCGTCCCGCAGCGGACCGAGTTTTTTAGGCAGCACAAGGCTTGGGCCGCCGCGACGGGGGACATCCGCAGGCAACTCCACGCCATCGAGCAGCCCGCCCTGTTGAAAAACACCACCGGCGAGGGCTTCAACAAGTTCATTGACAAAATCAAAGCCATGATCCGCAAGCGGCCGCAGGATCGCACCGCGTACGAGCGGCAGATCGCGGAGTTGTCGGAGCGGCAGTTTGGCGTCGAGCCAGAGAAGTTGCCAGAGCGACTCAAGGGCGCTACGAGGGAGGAATGGGAGCAACTGCGGGCGGAGTTGAAGACGTTCGAGGCGCAAAAGCCGAAGCCGCTGCCGCAGGTGAAGTTCGTCGTCAGCGACGCCGGCCCGGTGGCGCCGGCCACTCGAATTCCGAAAAAAGGCGATTTCGTCGAGCCGGGTTTCCTGAGCATCCTCGATCCCGGCTCGGCACGCATCACGCCGCCGCGGGCCGCGCTGCAATCGACCGGCCGCCGCACCGCCCTGGCCCGTTGGATCACCGATCCGGACAATCCGCTGACGAGTCGCGTGATGGTGAACCGGCTTTGGCAGCAGCATTTCGCCCGGGGCCTGGCTGCCAACGCCAGCGACTTCGGCAAACTCGGCGAGCTGCCGACTCATCCCGAGTTGCTTGACTGGCTGGCGGCGCGATTTGTCGCCGATGACTGGAGCCTCAAGAAAATGCACCGGCTGATGGTCACCAGCGCGACCTATCGCCAGGCATCAGCCAACGCGCAGTCGGAGCGGATCGACCCGGCCAACACCTGGTTTGCCCGCACGGCAATTCAGCGGTTGAGCGCGGAGCAGGTGCGCGACGGGTTGCTGGCGGTTTCCGGTGAACTGGATCTAAAGTCCGGCGGCGAAGGCGTTGTGGCGGACAAGTCGAATCGCCGCGCGATTTATCGCAAAGTGATGCGCAACAACCCGGACGAAGTGATGCACACCTTCGACATGCCGGACCACATTTCGCACATGCCACAGCGCAACGTGACCACCACTGCGACACAGTCGCTGCTGCTGCTGAACAGCGAGTGGACGCGCAAACGGGCGGCGGCCCTGGCCAAGCGCCTGGCCAAGCGCCACCCCGGCAACGCAGAGGCGCAGATCACGGACGCGCACGAGTTGGCCTTTGGCCAAGCACCGTTGCCGTCGCAACTCAACGACGCGCTGGCGTTTCTCGATGCCTGCGGTGCAGCGAACAAGCCGTCCGGCTTGGCCGCGCTCACCGAGTACTGCCATGTGCTCATGAACGCCAATGCCTTCCTGTATGTTGACTGAATGATGAGTTTTGAAGAGCAAGTTACGAATGATATTTTTTCGCGGCGGGAGCTGTTGCTTCGCGGTGGTGCCGGGTTTGGCGCGTTGGCGCTCAGCGGGTTGCTCGCGCGCGACAACGCCTTGGCCAAGGCGGCGCGGCCGTCGTTTTTGCAGCCGCATTTCGCGCCCAGGGCCAAGCGCGTGATTTTTCTGTTCATGGAGGGCGGGCCAAGCCACATCGACCTGTTCGACCCCAAGCCGCTGCTCAACAAGCTCGCCGGGCAGCGGATGCCGGAGAGTTTCAAGCGGCCGATCACGGCGATGGGAGAGACGGAGTCGCCGCTGCTCGCCAGCCCGCGCACGTGGAAGCGCCACGGCCAAAGCGGCACCTGGGTGAGCGACTGGCTGCCGCACACCGCCGGGTGTGTCGATGATCTCGCGGTGATTCGCTCCTGCTGGACCAACGGCATCAACCACTCGGGCGGCGTCTGCCAAATGAACACCGGCCAACCGCTCGCCGGACGGCCAAGCCTTGGCTCGTGGGTGAATTACGGGCTCGGCACCGAGAACGAAAACCTGCCGGCGTTCGTGGTGATGACCGACACCAAGTCGACGCCGACGAACGGGCCGCGCAACTGGAGCGCCGGTTTTATGCCGGCGGCGTACCAGGGCATCCGGCTCAACCCGGGCGAGGAGCCGTTCCGTCATTTGAACATCCCCAAGGGCGTGACGCCGCAGACGCACCGGCGAAAGCTCGAGTTGTTGCGGCGACTCAACGAGCAGCACCGTGCCACGCGCGAGCACCAGAGCGAACTCGAGGCGCGCATCCGCAGCTACGAGCTGGCCTACCGTATGCAGGCCACCGCGCCGGAGGCGGTGGACTTGAGCCGCGAATCGGAAGCGACCAAGCGGCTCTACGGCTTTGGCAACCAGGACACGGAGCCGTTTGGGCGGTGTTGCCTGTTGGCGCGGCGAATGGTCGAGCGCGGCGTGCGGTTCGTGCAGATTTACCACGGCGCAGGCAGCAAGTGGGATTCGCATTCCAAGATGGAAGAAAACCATTCGCGCCAGTGCCGACAGAGCGATCTGCCGACCGCCGGGCTGCTGAAGGATCTCAAGTCGCGCGGCTTGATGGAGGAGACGCTGGTGATCTGGGGCGGCGAGTTTGGCCGCACGCCGATGAGCGAGAAGGGCGACGGCCGCGACCACAACCCCACCGGTTTCACCATGTGGATGGCCGGCGGCGGAGTCAGGGGCGGCCAGGTAATCGGCGCGACGGACGAGCTTGGCCTGTGGGCGACGGAAGATCGTTTGCACGTGCACGACCTGCACGCAACGATCCTGCACCTGCTCGGCATACACAATCTCGACCTCATTTATCGCTACAAAGGGCGTCCCGAAACCCCCACCATCAACGAGGGAGAGGCATACACAAAAATCACCACGGGCTGATTTTTACCGCTTGCCAAGTTCCGCCGGCGGCATCACCGTCACGCCGAGCGGCGTTTTCCCAGCTTGGGTGAGCGTCCAAAAAAAGGTTCTATTATGGGAAATAAAATATTCGTGGGCGGCCTGAATTGGGAAGCCACAGATGACGATCTCCGGGAGTCTTTCGGAGAATGCGGGACGATCACTGATGCAGTGGTCGTCAATGATCGTGACACGGGCAGATCGCGCGGCTTCGGCTTCGTGACCTATTCCAGTGACGACGAAGCCAAGGCTGCCGTTGAGAAATTCGACGGTCAGGATTTCATGGGACGCAAGCTGACCGTGAACGAAGCCCGCCAGCGGGAAGATCGCGGCGGCGGCGGCGGCGGCGGTGGCGGTGGTGGCGGTGGAGGAGGCGGTCGTGGAGGAGGCGGTGGCTATCGTGACCGGGGCGATCGCGGTGGCCGACGCGACAACTGGTAAGCCGTTAAAAAATTAACGCTCGCGGCTCCCGTGCCACGCCACGGGATCCTGTTTGTAGTAAGATCGGAGTTCTTCATACAGCTCCGGTCTTTTCTTTTTCAACTGCCTCGGTTTCTCGAAGAACGCCTCGGTGGCTGTCGCAAAAAATTCCGCCGGGTTGGTGGCACCATAGTCGTCGATCACTGTTTTTTTGCCTTTGGCCGCCTTCTTTTGCAGGCACTCAAAATCCTTGCTGAACACGAGTGCCCATGAGCGGTAAAGCTGCCTGCGCTCAGCTCTCTCCTCCTCTTGGCCAAGCGTGGGTGCGCCGTCCGCTGCACCGTCCATTTGGTCGAGCTGATGCGCGAACTCATGCATCACGACGTTGTGGCCATCGAATGCATTCTTGCCGCCTCGCAAACTCGAGTCCCAAGCTAGCACCACCGGCCCGAACTGCCATGACTCGCCGAGGCGATGATTTTTTTCCCCGTCGTGCGGATGCGTCGCGAGGTACGAGCTGGGGTAAACAAGAATTGTGCGCAGCGTCGGATAGTATGCTGGTTCGCGGTGCAGCAACAGGATGCAAGCCTGCGCTGCGATGGTTACCCGGATTTCGTCATCAATCTCCAGCCCTCCACAGCCCTCAAACATTTTCTCATCTAGAAAAACAAGAATATGCCCCTGCAACTCCCGTTGATCCGCCGCCGAGAGTTGCCGGTAGATGGGGAAGTTCGTTTCCAGGATTGCCGACCAAGCGCCGGGGAAATCTCCCTCCCGAACTTTCTTCCGCCGTCGTTTTGCAAAAAACCCAAACATACCGGGGCACTCAACCAGCCCTGCATGATGGGCTGCAAATGATCGAAGATGGTGGGCGAAGAGGGATTCGAACCCTCTCGGAGACATTACCCATCTTGCGCCACCGTTCGCAACTGTTTGCTATCAGACTGTTTGATGTAAAGGATATTCAATTCATAAATTGTAAGAATCCGCAGCATTGCGAAAGTTAAGAGGTCCGTAATGGTCCGTAATCGGGGGGGAGGGGGTTGGCCTTCTGGAGGACCGGAAGAGTGGTGATGGGTTTTGGTGTCTGGAAATTATTTCGCAAAAAAGGAATCGGTTTCCACACCCCTAGTTTTCTTTGTCTCCGGCGGGTTCCCTGCTAGTTTGCGCCTATGGCGTCGAACGTTCTTGGAGGGGAATTGGAACCTTGCTCAAAGAACCCCGTGACAGGGTTCTTTCGTAATGGTCTTTGCGATACCTGCGCTGATGACAGGGGGATGCATACAGTCTGTGTAGTGATGACCGATGAGTTCTTGGAGTTCAGTGCTGAAGCTGGTAACGACCTGTCTACTCCGGTTCCTGAATTTCAATTCCCAGGGCTTA
>CAUZVJ010000191.1:0-5261 GCA_963583225.1 Verrucomicrobiia bacterium | reverse complement strand
GCTCGCCTCGATCACAGGACTGTTCGCCGAGCCGTGGGCGCTGACGCTGCTCAAGGTGATCGCGGTGTTCGCCGTGGTGATGCCGATGGTCGCCTACGCGGTCGTCGCCGAGCGACGCATCTCGGCGTGGATTCAGGATCGCATCGGGCCGAACCGCGTCGGTATTCCGTTCACGAACATCAAGCTGCTGGGCCTTGGCCAACCACTGGCCGACGGGATCAAGTCGCTTGTGAAGGAGGATCTCACTCCCGCTCATGTGCGGAAGGCGTTTTACTGGATGGCCCCGGCGCTGGTGCTGGTGCCGTCGTTTGTCGTGCTTGCCGTGGTGCCGTTTGGCTCGATGCTGGGGGCACAGAAGATGGTGATTGCCGATCTTGATGTCGGCATCCTGTTCACGTTCGGCATCGTGTCGCTGGGTGTGTACGGCATCGTGTTGGCCGGCTACGCCTCGAACTCAAAGTATCCGTTCCTCGGCGGCATCCGCTCCAGCGCGCAGATGATTTCCTACGAGATCGCCATGGGCATGGCGGTGGTGCCGGTGTTCATGCTGGCGGCCGATCCCGCTTGGCAAAAAGGTTTGTCCGAATCTTGGTCTGCTTATTTGGACGGTGCCGGTTTGCTGAATCTCTCAAGCGTAATCGCTTATCAAAGTGACAGCCTTTTCCGTTGGCTCGTGTTCAAGCAGCCGTTGGCGTTTGCGATTTTCCTGGTCGCGATTTTTGCCGAGACGAATCGGCTGCCGTTCGACTTGCCGGAATCGGAGACGGAGCTGGTCGCCGGTTACAACACCGAGTACAGCTCGATGCGGTTCGCGCTGTTTTTCATGGGCGAATACGCCGCGATGATCGCCGGATCGGCTCTGATGGTGGTGCTGTTTTGCGGCGGTTGGACGTTGCCGCTTGGCGACTTTTTCAACACGCCGGCGGAATCGCTTGGCCAGGGGTTGTTGCACATCGTGGTGTTCATTGCCAAGACGATGGTGTTCCTTGGTTTGATGATCTGGGTGCGCTGGATGCTGCCCCGTTTTCGCTACGATCAACTCATGAACATCGGCTGGAAACGGTTCCTGCCGTTGAGCCTGGCCAACATCATCCTGACGGCCATCGTGCTGTGGGTGCTGCACAGTTGAGGACGGGACGATGAAGGTGAATCGCACAGAACTGACCTGGTGGGAGCGGCTGTATTTGCCGACACTGCTCAACGGATTCAAGGTCACGCTGCGTCATTTCTTCTCGAGGGAACGCTCGAAGGTGTACGGCGACAAACAGAAGGATTACACCGCCAAGAACACGATGCAGTATCCGGAGGAAAAATGGGATGTCCCCACCGGCTACCGTGGCGCGCCGTATTTGGTGAAGGATGTGGACGACAAAACCAAGTGCGTGTCGTGCCAGTTGTGCGAGTTCGTCTGTCCGCCCAGGGCCATCCGCATCACGCCGCCGGGCGACAGCGGCATGGTCGATCGCGACGGCGCGGAGAAGATGCCAAAGGAATTTGAGATCGACATGCTCCGCTGCATTTACTGCGGCTTTTGTCAGGAGGTTTGCCCGGAGGAGGCGATTTATCTGCTGAAGGATTACGCCATCACCGGCGAGAACCGCGAGGAGCTGATTTACGACATGGAAAAACTGCTCGCGCTGGGCGGCACGGACAAGCGCGCCTACACGCACCACGTGCAGGACGGCGTGGGCGAAGGCATTAAAAAATGGGAAACCAAAACGCGGGAAGCCGGCGAGCAACCGAAGTTTCACTGACGAGTTGATTTAGGCATGGAAGGAATGCTGTTCAACATTTTCGCCGGGCTGACGGTGCTGAGCGCGCTGTTGGTGGTGGCGAATCCGTTCAGCCGCAACCCGGTGACGAGCGCGTTGTTCCTCGTGACGACGATGATCTCGATCTCCGGGCTGTTCGTGCTGCTCGGCGCGTACTTTCTCGCGGCGGTGCAAATCCTCGTTTACGCCGGGGCGGTGATGGTGCTGTTCCTGTTCGTGATCATGCTGCTGGACCTCCGGGAGGCCGCGCGGCGCAAGCTGAACCTCGTCAGCCTCGCGATGGGAATCATGGCCGTCGGCGCGTTGTTCCTCGTTTACAAAAGCTCGCTCGAATCGACATATGGCGAAGCAACCCAGCACCACGAGGCGGCAGCAGACACCAGCCAAGTGGAGGCTGCGCCGGCCAAGGTGGTCGGCAGCACGCGAGCGCTTGGCCAAGCGCTGTTCAGCGCCGACAACGGTTTCATCCTGCCGTTCGAGATCGTCTCTGTCCTGCTGCTGGTGGCGATGGTCGGTGTGATTTTGTTGAGCAGAAAGGAGCCGCGCTGATGGAACCGACCTTGAGCCAATACCTGCTGGTGAGCGGGGCGCTGTTTTCGATCGGCCTGCTGGGCGTGATTGCGCGGCGCAACCTGCTGATCATTTACATGTCGCTTGAGTTGATGCTTAACGCGGCCAACGTGGCCCTCGTGGCCATGTCGCGTTTCAACGGAAATCTCGACGGGCAAGTGATGGTGTTTTTCATCATCACCGTCGCTGCGGCGGAGGTGTCCGTCGGCTTGGCGCTGATCGTCGCTCTGTATCGCAAGCGCCAAACCACCGACGTGGCGGACTTGGCCACGATGAAACTGTAAACGATGAACACCGCTGCATGGCTGATTTTGCTGCTCCCGCTGTTCTCGGCGGCGGCCATCGGCTTGGGCGCGTTTCGCTCGCGCAACGCCAGCGCGGCGATCTCCGTCGGCGCGGTGACCGGTTCGTTTTTGCTGACGCTGCTGATTGCAAAGGGCGGCGAACCGCACCCAAGCGTCACTTGGCTGGCGGTCGGAGGACTGCAAATCGACATCGGTTTGCAGATCGACACGCTCAGCAAGTTGATGCTCTGCGTCGTCACCGGCGTCGGGAGTTTGATTCATATTTTCTCGCTCGGCTACATGAAGGCGGATCGGGATTTCTCGCGCTACTTCGCCTTCCTGAGCCTCTTCATTTTCTCGATGCTCGGCATCGTGCTGGCCGACAATTTCGTGATGATGTTCATCTTTTGGGAATTGGTCGGCGTCTCGAGTTATCTGTTGATCGGTTTTTGGTTCGAGAAACCAAGCGCGGCCGATGCTGCCAAAAAAGCCTTCCTCACCAACCGCGTCGGCGACTTTGGTTTTCTGATCGGCATCTTGATGGTTTGGGCCACGCTTGGCTCGGTTGGGTTTGCCGACTTGGCCAAGGCGGTCTCCGGCGAGACGGCGACGATCACCGGCTTGGCCGGGTTCCTGATTTTCTGCGGGGCGATGGGCAAGTCCGCCCAAGCGCCGCTGCACGTATGGCTGCCGGACGCGATGGAAGGCCCGACGCCGGTCAGCGCGCTCATCCACGCCGCGACGATGGTGGCCGCCGGGGTGTACATGCTTTGCCGCGTGTTTTTCCTGATCGACGGCACATGGGCGATGGAGGCGATCGCGTGGATCGGCGGGTTGACCTCGCTCATGGCCGCGCTGATGGCCGTGCAGCAGGACGACATCAAGCGCATCCTCGCCTACTCGACGCTCTCGCAACTCGGCTACATGGTGATGGCGGTGGGGCTGGGTTCGACCGACGCGGCGATGTTTCACCTGACGACGCATGCGTCCTTCAAGGCGCTGCTCTTTCTCGGGGCCGGTTCGGTGATCGTGGCGCTGCATCACGAGCAGGACATTTGGAAAATGGGCGGGCTGCGTGAGCGGATGCCCAAGACGTACTGGACGTTTTTGATCGGCACGATGGCGCTCTGCGGCGTGCCGCTGTTCAGCGGCTTTTTTAGCAAGGAAGCCATCCTCGGCGTCGCGCTGGAGAACAATCTTTTGCTGTTTCTCGTCGCCGTCTTAGTCGCACTGCTGACGACGTTTTACATGACGCGACTGTTTGTTGTGGCGTTCATGGGCGAGCCGCGCTCGGCACAAGCCGAACGTGCCAAGGAGAGTCCCGCCGTGATGACCGTGCCGCTGCTCGTGCTCGCGGTGCCGTCGGTGCTCGCCGGTTACTTCAACGCCCACGCGCCGAACCCGCTGGTGCTGGCCGCCTCGCTCGTTGTGTTGGTGTTCGGCATGCTCGTGGCCAACACCGTGTACAGCGGAGCCAAGGCCGATCCGCTCCCGGCAAGGTTTGGCCGCTTGGCCAAGGCGCTGCGCAACCGGTTTTGGTTCGACGAAATTTACCAGTGGCTCATCGAGAATGTGCAGGAGAACTTGGCCAAGCTGGCGGACGCCATCGACCGCTGGGTGATCGCCGGGTTGCTGGTGCGCGGCACGCACGGAACGACCGAGTTGGCCGCGCGCGTGTTGCGCCTGGCCCAGACCGGCAACCTGCAAACGTACGCTTTTTGGTTCGCCGCCGGCATGGCTGCGCTGTTGGTTTTCACTTTGAGTTGATCGGGAAATGGATTGGTTGTTGATCATTGTTTTGTTGCCGCTGCTCGCCGCTGCGGCCGTTGGGTTTGTGCCCGGCAGCCAACGGCGGACGATCCGCGGCATCACGATCGGCGCGTCCGGCTTGTCGCTGCTTTGCGCGTTGATTGCGTTTTTGTCTTTCGACGTTGGCGGCGGGTTGCAGTTCGAAACCAAGGTCGTGTGGGTCGAGAGCCTCGGGCTGCATTTTCACTTGGCCGCCGACGGCATCAACATCGGCATTGTTTTGATGGGCGCGATTGTGGCCTTCGCGGCGGCCTGCTGCGCGGACGACATCACGCACCGCGTGAAGGAGTTTCACATCCTGCTCAACCTGATGATCGGCGGCATCCTCGGTGCGTTCGCCTCGATGGATCTGTTTTTCTTTTACTTCTTTCACGAACTCGCGCTGGTGCCGACCTTCATCATGATCGGCGTGTGGGGCAGGGGAGCGAACCGCAATTACGCAACCTACAAAATCACGCTATATCTCAGCTTCGGCGCGTTGCTGGCATTGATCGGCCTCATCGGCGTGTACGTGCAGACCGGCGCGGAGTCGTTCAGCATTCCTGATTTGATCGCCAAGGTGCAGTCGTCGCCGATCGACGAGTCGGCGCAACAATGGATTTTCCCGCTGCTGATGTTCGGCTTCGGCATTCTGGCTTCGCTGTGGCCGTTCCACACTTGGGCGCCGCTTGGCTACGGCGCGGCACCGACCGCCACTGCGATGCTGCATGCCGGCGTGCTGAAAAAGTTCGGCCTGTACGGCATTATCCGCGTGGCCATCCCGATGGCGCCGGTTGGCGCGCAAAGCTGGCTCGGAGTGCTGGCGTGGCTGGCCTTGGGCAATTTG
>CAUZVJ010000190.1:0-5264 GCA_963583225.1 Verrucomicrobiia bacterium | reverse complement strand
CCGGCGAATGCCCCCGGTCGAGGTGATGTCCAGCGAGCCTTGCAGCGGATTCGGGATCAGCGCCACGTTCCACTCGTAGTCGGCATCCTCCTCCAGCTTGATGCCAAGGTCGCCCAAAGAAATCCCGTGCAAACCGGCCTTGATTTTTTCCCAGCGACGCATCTGTACGAGCGTCCGCTCGTCGCGATTAACGGTGATCTCAAACTCGAACGATGTGTCGTCGGTCACATAGTAATAGAGTGTCGGCGATTCCGAGACCGTGTAACCGGTCGATTCCGGCGTAAGCACGAACACCACCGGCATGGACATGAGTTGATTGGTGTCCTCCTCGCTGCCGCCACGCACGCCGCCGCCCACCCGTGTCTTGGGCGCACCGACCTGCGGCAATTGCAGCCCGCCGCGCACGCCGCCGCCGACCCGCGTCTTGGGCGCACCGACCTGCGGCAGCGCCAGGCCGCCCCGCACGCCGCCGCCGACCCGCATCTTGGGCGCACCGGTGTTGGGCAGCATCAACCCGCCACGCACGCCGCCGCCGATCCTCGTCTTGGGCGCACCGGTGTTAGGCAGCATCAAGCCGCCTCGGACACCGCCGCCGACCCGCATCTTGGGCGCGCCGACATTCGGCGGGGCGAACAGCCCCAGCTTGGGTTGCGCCTTGGCCATCTGGACACTACACGATCCCAGGGCGATTGCACTGACAACAGCCAGCAACCCTGTCCGCCTCGGAGTTATTTTCGTTTTCATTTCAGTGATCAGTTAATTGCTGAGGGAATTCTGCTCCCCTTTGCCGGCTGTGTCAACCGGCAGAATGCCAGAAAATAAAAGGTTTCCACTCAAAATGAATTCATTTTGAACGCTTTTGAGCTCTCCCCTGTCAACATAAGAACGCTGCCACGGTGAAGGTTTGGTTAGTGCAACGATTCACGGTGGCCGCAACGGATTCGCTAAAGGCGTCCGTTTGTTCAACTTGTGACGGGGTGCGATTGGCCTCCATCCCCGAAACTCGCGAAGCCCTGTCTTACCGGCGGGGCTTCGCTCTTTTATTTTCGCCACCGATCCGCCACGATTCGCGCCGAAGTGTCAGGCTTATGACGACAGAGGAAAAAGTTGAAAACTGGTTTATCCCGCTCTCGACCACGGAGCTCACCCTGATGGAGGCGCATTCGCAGCTCGACGAGTACGGCCTCGAGCAGGACGACGTGCCACTGATCATCCAGCTTGTCGAGAACCCAAAGTTCGACCTGCCGGGTATCGACATCTTCCACGGCGCGACCAACCTCGAGACGCACGACTACATCCACATCCTGCTCGGGCGCGGCGTGATGATCAAGGACGAGGCGTTCGTGCTGGGCTTCACCATGGGCAGCAGCAACCGAGTCACCACCACCGAGGAACGCCTGTTCGGTTTTCTCACCAAGCATATCTACCCCAAGAACTACCAGTTCACTGATGAGGATTTGGATGTGTTCAAGGACGCCGTGCGGCTTGGTTTCATCTCCGACTGCCAGTCACTGGCCAAGGTCGACTACAAAAAATACATCGACTGGCCGGTGCAAAAAATCCGCGACGACATCGGCCTCGAGACCGACCTGCTCAAGGCCTACTACGCCATCGAGGCCCGGCGCTATCCGCACATCAAGGAATGCACCCGCAACCTCACCGGCTTTTGAACTTTACCGGCTGGCCTCGAGGTAGGCGATGAGGTCGGCGAGTTCCTGTTTTGACAAAATATAATTCATCCCGGCCGGCATCAGTGACACGGGCATCGGCTCCATGTTTCGGATGTTGCCCCGCGCCACCCGCACGCTTTTCTCCGGCGAGAGCGCCAGGGTGACATGCCCCGCGTCCTGATCGCGAATGATCCCCGCCAACAAACCGCCGTCATCGGTGGTCACCTGCATCGTCTCGAAGCTGCGCACAAAGCTCGCGCTGGGAAAAACGATCGCCTCGAGCAGGTCCATCTTTTTTCGCACTTGGCCAATCCGTGTCAGGTCCGGGCCGAGTTCGCCGCCGACGTACGCCATCGAGTGGCACGTCACGCATCCGGCTTTTGGGCTGCGGAAAACCGCCTTGCCTCGGAGCGCGTCGCCGCCCGGCAAGCCGTCGGCCAACTCCCGCAGCAGCTTGACTTGGTTCGCCGGAGCGGCCTTGGCCTTGGCCAGCAATTCTGCCGCCTTCCCCTGCACTGTTTTCCCGTAACCGGCAGTCGCCTTTTGCAGCATGGCGGCGTCCAGCCCGCGCAACCAACTCGCCTGACCGAGCACCGCCAACAGCGCTTGGCCAAGCGACGCAGCGCGGCCCCGGCCGAACGCCGGCAACAGCGCCGTCGCCTCCGCCGAGCCGATGCTGCCAAGTTGTTTTGCGAGCCGGCCCAACTGCGCCTCCGCCAGTTTGCCACCGGCCAGCGCCTTGGCTGCGTTGCTGCGCTGCGCGAACGGTTTGCCCGCGCCGAGTTGACCCAGCAGATAGTCGAACTCCGCTTCGTCCGGCGCAAACAGCCCGGCGGGAAGCCCGCTGTAAGCCAGCGTGCGCTGCCGATCCGGCAAAGCCTCCAAGCGGCCGAGCCGTCGGAGCATCCCGGCGACGCGTTCCCGCTGCGCCTTGGCCAAGCGCAGGCTCACGAGTGTTTGAACAGCGGCCGGTTGCAGCGGCGCGGCGGTCGAGTCGATGGCGTCGAGCCAAGCGTCGGGCGCGGGGTTGACCGGCGCGGATGCCATCGCCGCAAGCGCGGTCAGCCGCGCCGCCTTGGCTGCGGAATTATCGCCCGCAACCTTGGCCAATTCAGCCTGTATCGCCGATGCTGTGGCGAGCTTGGCCAGGCGCGCGGCGAGCGCTTCGCTGTCCGCCGGTGTCCTCACCCGGCGAAGCTCGGCGGCGTAATGCGCGGCGAGTTCGTTGCCCCACTCGGCGTGACGATCGCAAATCCATTCCGCCGTTTTACGCAGCGCAGCCGATTTCGATTGAAGCGACGGCAACACCTTGGCCGCTGACAGGTTGTCGCCGTCCATTTGGTCGAGTGCCATCAGCGCCACACGCAGCGCACCCGGCCGCCTGGCCAGGCGCGACAGCGGCACAACATCCGGCTGGCCAATCTCCATCAGCGCAAAAGTGACGGAGTGCTCGAGCGCGCGATCCATCGGCTCGTCGGCGAGCGCGAGCAGCGGCGCGGCCGCGCGCGGCGAACCTATCCGGCCAAGCGCCTCGGCGGCTGCACGGCGAACCGGCGGTACTGCGGTTTTTAAAATGCGAATCAAGCCATCGACCGCACCGGCGTCGCGAAGCAGTCCGGCCGAGTGCGCTGCCGCCTGTTGCACTCCCGGCGATGAATTGCCCAACGCGCCGCGAACGGCCCGGCGGGCGGCGTCTCCCCGGATGCGGGTCAGCGCCCAAACGGCGTTCAACCGGGTTTGCTCGCTCCCCTGCTTCACGCGCTTGGCCAAGGCGGAAACGGCGGGTTGGCCGCGCTTGGCCAAGGCTGCGATGGCTCGTTGTTGCACGGCAGGCCGCTCGTCGCCGAGACGCTTGGCCAAGCGATCGGGACGCAGAGTGGCCCAGTCGAGCTTCGCGCCGCGCAGGTCGGCCGGCGGATTGGCTCCGATTTTTTTGACACGATAAATTGCGCCCAAAACATCGGGCCGCCAAAACTGCGACGTGGGGCAACAGAGCTTGTACCAACCGCCAGTGTCGAGCACGAGCAGGCTGCCGTCGGCATCCTCGATCACGTCGGTGGGATGAAAGTCAGCGTTCGTCGATGAGAGAAAGTCGGTGTTGTCCGAGCGAAACGTCGCGCCGTCGGGAGTCAGCACGTGACGCTGCACGCGGTTCAAATTGAACTGGCAGGAAAACAGATTACCGGTGAAACCGCCGCCGAACGCGTCCGAGTCGTAATACTCCAAGCCGCACGGAGCCGCCGCGCCGAAATGCGTCAGCACCGGCATCAGTTCGCCCGTGCGCGGATGGTCGTTCACCAACCCCTGCGCCTTGCCGTACACGCCGCCGTAAATGGCGTGGATGAGTCCGTCGCGTTTGCCGCCGCCGGGATACTGAAAAAACGTCGTCGTAAAAATGCGTTCGCCGGTGTTGGTGAAAATGACATCGACCGGGTTGTCCATGCCGCCGGTCATCACCGGTTCGTGCAAACCGCTGACCGGATCCCGCCGAAAAATATGCGCCGCACGCGTGACCCGTTCGCCGCCGCGAAACGCCGCGAAGCGCTGCTCGGCAAACGCGCCTTTGCACCAGTAAATCCACCCGTCGCGGCCAAGGTACGGCCCGTGCAAATCGTTGGCACAGCCGGTGAGCGTTTTGCCCTGAAACCATTCCTCGCGCTCGTCGGCCACGCCGTCGCCGTCGGTGTCGGTCAATCGCCAAATGCTCGGCGGCGCAGAGACGTAAAGCGATCCGTCGTGCCAAAGCGTCCCCTCGGGAAACATCATTTTATCGGCGAACACAACGGAGTGATCGAACTGCCCGTCGCCGTCGCGATCCTCAAGCCTCACGATGCGGTGCGGTTTTTCGGCGAGTTGTTTTTTGACGGGATCGTTCGAGCCGGACGAATCGGCGACGTACAGCCGGCCCTGTTCATCGAACGCCGCCGTGATCGGCCGATCGAGCAACGGCGGCCCGGCGACGCGCTCCACCGTAAAGCCGTCCGGCACAGTGAACACCGCTTGGCCAAGCGTCACCTCAGCGGCAAAGCCCTTGGCCAACAGCGTAACGGAAACCAAGCCGGCAAACGCAAATCGAAGCATCGAGAACATGCCGGGAAGCTAACAGAGAGAGTGGCAAGAGGAAGGGAAAAGTGGTTGTCCCGCTAGGATTTGAACCTAAACTAACGGTGTCAAAGACCGTGGACGCCAGTAATTAAAACACGCCAAAAACTTCTTATTTTATTGGTGTTATTGGCTGAAGTCGCATTTTACTGAACTCGCTCTACAGCATCATAAATGCACATTTTCGCAATCCGACTGTTGCAATGTGTTGCAATCGATTGACACCACACCCGGGGTACCACGCCCTCAACTGACCGGGGTTAGCGGAGCGCAGAACCACCCCCGCTTCGCAGAAGACCGCTGAGGAGGTTTTCACCCTTGTCAGGCGGGGTGGGAAGACAACGGTGGCATCAAGACGCTTGTATGGCTCCGGAAGGGAGTCGCCCCAAGCGGGAGGATCTCCAGAATTGTGCACCCTTGAAAAAAATGTGTCAAAACTCTTTTAAAATGTCCTCCTTAAAACTCAACTTAAAATGTCCTCATGGACGGGGG
>CAUZVJ010000189.1:0-5299 GCA_963583225.1 Verrucomicrobiia bacterium | reverse complement strand
CCGGCGCTTGGCCACTGAGCAGCAGCCGAATGAAACGGTTGGTGAGCTGGAACGTCTTTCCCGAACCGGCCGAGGCGCGAATCATCGTGTTCGGAATCCGGCTCATGCCGCCACCTCCCCCGGCTTGGCCGCTGTGTCCTCCGGTTGGTCAAACAGGATGCCCTCAAAATTATCGTATTTCAGCTTGGCCGTTGGAGGCCAAAACCGATCCGCCGCGATGTCCTTCACCACACCCCTCGCGCAGTCAAGCGCCAACCCCTTCACCTCATCATCGAATGGTGCCAGCAGACTTACGCCGGTGTCCGTGCCCACCGACGGGATGTTGAAATAACCGACACTCACCTCCGTGCCGTAATCTTCCTCCAGCGCCCAGGCGTACAGCGGCAGTTGCAAATCCAGCCAACGGCGCATGCCGCCCCGGTTATTCACCTTGATATCCAGCCTCGCGTATTCGGGTACGTTTTTTGCGGCGCGCTTTTCGCGGTAAATTCCCCAGTGCGCCTTGGCCGGTTCCTTGGCCGTGGCCGAGGTCTTGTAATCCAGCACACGCACCGCGCCGGTGCCACCGTTCCGTTCCACGCGATCGATGCAGCCGCGAATCAGCATCCCGTCCAGTGTCTCGTTAAAAACCAGCTCGGCCTCGATAATCTCCCAGCCCTTCTCGCGCTCACGCGCCTGCACAACCGCCACGTGATGAAGCCGCCGCCCGATGATCTGTTGCTGCACCCGCAACGGGAGCGGCGGATGACTTCCAAAATCCTGTTCGACCTGCCGCTTGAGTTCCGCCACCAGAAATTTGTAAATCGTGTCGGGCGATGTTGAGTTGCGGATTTTTTCGTCGTTCCCGAACGCCTCCAGCACCCGGTGCATCAGCGAACCAAAGCCGCGCGCATCCTGTTCGCGCTGCTCGAAATCCTGCGCCTCCATCCCCAGCACATGGCGCAAATAAAAACGATACGGGCAATTCAGGTAAGCCTTGATCGATGTGGGGCTGAGCCGCTCCACCGGCTTGAGCGTCTCGACGCGCAGCGGCCAAGTTGCCTTCCACGCGGGCGGTTGACCATCCGGCGGCAGTGTGTCAAACAAATGCCCCACGCGATCGGGCAACTGCACGTCGGGGCAGCGAAACAACAGGCGCGACGGCTTCAGCGGATCGCCGTTATTGCGCTGCCGGCCAATGTAATAGTCCACTCGCCCCCCCTCGCCCCGGCTGCTCACCAGCAACTCAATCAACCAAGCATCTCGGGCGAAACGATCCTCGTTGGTGCGCAGGCCAAGCGACGCACGGATGCTCTCCGGCAGAAAACGATCGCCGTGAATCGACTCCGGCAGAAGCCCCTCGTTTGTACCGGTCACGAGCAGATGCGGCGCGTCCTCCCACGCCAACTCGAGCCAACCCTGCAGGTCGATCGTGTCCGCTGGACGCTCCGGAAAAAGCGTTTCACGGCCGAGGTCGTCGAGCACCAGCGACAATTCCAACGGCGCGTTTCGCTTGGCCTCGGGCGGCACGGCGGCGTCCAGCTTGGCCAAGCGCTCGTTCAATCGGCCAATGACTTCGATGCAAATTTCATCCGCCGTTTTTGCGCTGTCGAACTCGCGATCCGCCAGAGTGGTTTTCAAAAAACCGGCCAAGCCGACCGATAACGGATCGTTCTCCAACTCGCCCAGCGCACGCTTCAGCAACCGCAACGCCGATCGGGCCGTGATGCGGCAGCCGATCTTTTCCCACTCACTCCGTTTTTCAAAATCCAGTTGCGCCGCCGCCGCCAAGTCCGCCGGCAAATGCTTGAGCCGCAAATCGTCCAGGCCTCGCAGCAAGTCCGTGGGGGCGATCGAGTTGTCCTGTTGCGCCAGCCAATCCCACGCGTCCGGCAAACGGAGAAACGCATCCGCGTTGCCGAAGGTCGGGTTTTGCAGCACCGCCAACAGCGACTCGAGAAACGCATGCAGTGCTGTGCGTCGAACTGACTGTCCGCTCGGGTCAAAATGCCGAATCCCGCTCGCGCCCAACTCACGCTCGAGATGCGGGATCACCTTTGGATCGGCCGTGCCGACACCGACCGTTTGGTAAACTTTTTTGTCGTACCGCTTGAGCCACTTGGCCACGTCGCGGGCCTGGGTGCGCTCGTCCAGCGATGGGTGAAGTTGCCCGTTGGCCAAGGGCAAATCGCGCTTGGCCCAATGCTCCGGCACCGGCCGACCCCAATCGTCGAAGATCGCCTCGCCGCCCTCCGGCCCGAACACAACCGACTCGATCGCCGCCCCCTGCGCCGCCGCTTGGCCAAGCGCTGACTGCACGAGCGGCGACAGATCGGTGACGCCCATCAGCACGACCCGGCGGATGCCCTTGGGCAAAACCGGCTTGGCGGCGGCGGTGCGCTTGGCATCGTGCACATCGCGCAAGCCCACCTTGGCCAGCGACTCGCGGTAAACTGACTCGAGCTTGGCCAAGTCCTGCCAGCGCGACTGTTCTTTTTCGCAATGCTCCGACTCGGCAACGCCGGTGCAATCCCAGTCAGCATCGGCCAGCGTGCCGCGCAACTCGTGCAGCGACCTCGCCATCAAGCGGCGCCAATTGTAATCCACCGACGACGGCAGTTGCGGGAAAAGCGCCGGGAAACGCCCAAGCGACTCGCCTTGCAACACATTCACCCAATGCCAAAGACAAGCCACCGTGTCGGCGACGGTCTCGGCTGACTCCTCGTCAACCAGCACAATTGCCGGCGTCGCCGTTTGCGGCGGGAACAGGCCGCCGCCGCGCTTGGCCATCGCGTTCGCCAACGCCTCGCGCAAACGGCGACCGGCCTGCTGGGTCGGCAGCAGGAGCAGCGTCTCGCTCAAGTCGGCCAAAACGCCGGATCCGCCAGCGAGCAACCATTCCGTCGCGGAAGTCAGCAGCGGTTTGTCCCAAGTGAGGTAAGTTGTTTTTGGAGCGGCGGCCACGCAGTGCCCGCAGTCTATTGACCGGTTCGTCATGGCGCAAACGATACCACCCCCGGTAGGACAAATACTGTCCCATGCGAGAAAAAGTTCACTTGGCAAGAGTTGAGCAGCCTTTACGGCGTTGAACCGCGAATGGACGCCAATCGACGCGAATATTTTAGAGGGGCCGCCTGCGGAGCTTCGGCTTGGCCAAGCTTGCCTGCGTTTGAGACTTAAACCCCGTTCACCTCGGGCGCTTGCCCGGGTTCTTCCAGTTTTTGTGCCACTGGTATTCCCACAGTTTTTCGTTGATCGCCATGGCGGCGTGCCCGTCGAAGAACACCATGTTGATCGCTCCCGGCAGCGGCTTGTCCCGGTATTTGCTTGCTAACAAAGTCGTGTCAATGGCGGGATATTTGTGACGCGCCAGAGTGATCCGCGCCATCCCCGCATTCTCCCCGGCGTTGCCAAGTGCGAGGTTGCTTGCCGGCCGATCCTTTTCCTGCGGCCAGGCGTCCACCCACATCGAGTCGCAGAAAATCGGGCTCTCGCTCGAGTGACGCACATCGGAGTCAAGCCGGAAGGCATTGCGAACCAACGGGAACAAGCCGGCACCGTTTGGCCAGTCGCCGGAGTAAAACCAGCCGTTGAGCGCGTAACTGCCGGTCCACTTGGGCTCGCGTGTGCCTTTGCGAAACTCGCTGCCCCACACCCACGCACTTGTCGAGGTGCCGCCTCTTGCTTTCTTGTACGGCGCTGTCGGGCACAACCGAACGGCATCGGTGTTGGCGTAATACTCGGCGATGGAGCCCATCCACAACTTGCCGTTGCCCATGCGGTACGAAGGCGTCCTGCCGGTCTCGGTCGAGTACAGAAAAAAGCCCAAGCCGAGTTGCCGCAGGTTGCTCAAGCATTTGATTTCCCTCGCCTTGCTCTTGGCCTTGGCCAGAGCCGGCAACAGCAACGCGGCGAGAATGGCAATGATCGCAATGACCACCAGCAACTCGATCAATGTGAAGCCTTCCCCGCTCGAGCTTGGCTTGGTTTTGTTCGTCATGTTCGGCTAATCTTGACTTGACCCCTCCGCCGGTGTTGGGAAACCGGAACGAACATGCAGGTCGCGCTGGGGAAACGGAATCTCGATGTCGTTTTCCCGCAGTTTTTGCTCGATGATGAAGTTCATTTCGCTGGTGAAATGAACCGGGGTTGCGGTCATTTCCTGCGTCCACACACCCAACTCAAAATTGAGAGAACTGTCCCCAAACTCGGTGAACAAAACCACCGGCTTCGGATTCATCAAGGCCTTGGGATGCTCCCTGGCTGCCTCCAACAAAAGCCGCTGTAGCAGTTTTAAGTCGCTGCCGTAGGCGACACCAACCGGCACCCGGATCCGCACCTTCGGGTCGCCATGGCTCCAGTTGGTCACGATGTTTGAAATTAAGTCGGCGTTGGGAACGATCATGGTGATGTTGTCATTGGTCACCACCGTCGTGCTTCTGAGTTGAATCTTCGTCACGCGCCCGGCCACGCCGGCCACATCGATTCGGTCCCCAATCGAGATGGGACGCTCCGCCAAAATAATAACGCCGCTGACAAAGTTGTTGATGATATTTTGCAGGCCGAACCCAACGCCAACGCCCAACGAGGCCGCAATAATCGCCAGGGAACTGAGATCAAACCCCACCGCCTGAAAGGCGACGTAAAACCCGATGGCAATCAGCGTGTATCCAAGCATCCGGCTCAGGCCAAACTGCAGCGACGGCTGAAGTTTTGTCCTAGACAGGAACCGACGAATCACTTGCTTCTGGACTATCCGCTCCAGGATGATCACGGACGCAAAAAGGATCAGCAGCAAAAGAACATTGCCGATGGTGACGGTGCCAATGAGTTCAGTATTCCAAACCTTAACGACGAATTGTTTAATCGCTTGTAGTGTCTCGTTCATGACTGTTCGTTAGGGGGCAAAAGTGCTCCCCTCCTTGCCGCCTTGTTTGCGAAGCAAATCGGCGGTGTCGTTGTGTAGGGTGCCAACGGCCCAGTCCAGTGGCGTGCCCCGGTCACTGTCCAGCGCGTTCACCTTTGCGCCCGCCTTTAACAACAATCGCACCGTCGGCTTGTCGCCTAATTCCGCAGCCAAATGCAGCGGCGTCTTGTTGGCTCTGTGTTTCACGTTCACATTGGCTCCGCTTCGCACCAACAACCCGGTAATCCTCGGGCGCTTATTGTAGATCGCATAATAGAGCAGCGACCGTCCCAGCGCATCCCGCGCGTCCACATCCGCACCGGACTCAATCTGCGACTGCACCGCAGCCAAGTCGCCGTTTTGGACATCCTGCCAAATGTTCGATGCGCCGCAGCCTGCCAATAGTGCGACTGC
>CAUZVJ010000188.1:0-5343 GCA_963583225.1 Verrucomicrobiia bacterium | reverse complement strand
ACCACCACGGCCGCTGCTTCTCGATGTGGATGGCCGGCGGCGGCATCCGGAAGGGCTATGTCCACGGCGAGACCGACGACTTCTGCTACAACATCGTCCGCGACCCGGTGCACATCAACGACCTCAACGCCACGGTGTTGCAGTGTTTGGGCCTCGACCACGAGCGGTTTACCTACCGCTATCAGGGGCTCGACCAGCGGCTGACCAGCGTGCAGGGGGCGCGTGTCGTCAACGAGCTTTTGGCCTGATGCGCCACGTCGTAAACAGCTCGTCGCCGATGCGGCGTTGACGGGTCAACTTCAGGTTGGCCGCCTTGGCCAAGTGGGCAAACCCATCGCCATCGGCGATCGTTGGTGCATCCTTTCCGCCGATGATTTTTGGGCAGATTGTCAGGTGCAACAGGCCAGAGTGGCCTGCCGCGGTGGTATTGCTTTCATTCGCCAGCGAATGTTTGTTACCGGCTTCGGGTTGTCAGTTATTGAATTCAAAAATCAACATACCGGGCGACTGTGTCAATAGCGTTACTTGTCAATAACAAGAACCGACCCCTTTAAGAAACTTAACGACAAAGTGAAATACAAGCAGAGATAAAAGATGAGTAACGAAAAAACAATGGAGTTGAAATATGCTGGTTCATTAGAAACTTTTTATAAATATATAAATATTTTAATTGAGAATGAGATAACCGAAGAAGAAATGAAGAAACTATTCAATAATAATTTCTCATTCACAGGCAATCCCAATAGGGTTTTCCCAACAGTTTCTGAAATAACTAAATTTTACAACGGTATTAGAAATGACCGTTATTCAGAGATGTGTCACCCCTACAAATTTGCAACTTTAAAGTTTGACAAACTGTCCTACTTTCCGTTATCGGAAAAATCGGTTATGATAGCATTACTGGATATTTTTCATACAACACCTAATCAGACTCCAAGGTTCAAAATGGCTTTTATATATACTTTGATATACAATGATGAACAGAAAGCTTGGCTTTTCAATAATTTGACAAGACTTGATGTTGATCTTTTTCCTAAGAACTGGATAGAAGTTGAGATTAGAGAGGGATTTAAGTATGACTCTGAGATGCCTATAAATGAATTGGAAAGTTTTATTGCACGGTAATTACAGTATATATAAAGAAATGTCTACCGTCGAAAATGGGGTCGGTTCTTGTCATTGACAAGTAACGGGCATTCGCTGGCGCGCTCTCCATAGCAAGTGATTGGTATAGCCCATTTATGGCCCCGTCTTACCGGATGCGCCATGTTGTGAACAGTTCGTCGCCGACGCGGCGTTGACGGATTAGTTCCAGTTTTGCCGCCTTGGCCAAGCGGGCGAATCCTTCGCCGTCGGCAATCGTTGGGGCAACTCTCCCGCCGATAATTCTTGGGCAGATGGTCAGGTGCAACTCGTCCACGAGGCCGAGTCGGAGCAGCTCGAAATTCAACTCGCCGCCGCCCTCGCAAAGTAACCGCTTGACCGCCCACTCGCGCCGGAGCCAGCCAAGCGCCTGGCCAAGTGCGACGCTGTTCCTGCCGCAAACCTTCACGCAATCGGCCAAGCGCTTCAGCTTGGCCAAGCGCGACTTCGGCGCCTGGCCCGACGACAGCACGATGAGCGGCGACACCGTGTGCTGAAAAATTTTCGCCTGCGGATCGACCGAGCCGGAGCCGCTCACGACGACACGCAAATTCTGCTTGGCCAAGCCGGCACGCTGCCGCCGCCGTTCGTACGCTGCGCCGCCGGAGTCCAGCGTCACCGGCGCGGAATCCACCGTGCGGGCGCCGCACATCACCGCATCGGCCGTGGCCCGGAGCGCGAGCAGGTTTTTGTGATCGCGCCGGCTGCCGAATGCGACAAACCGCCGATGCGGCGGGGCAATCTTGCCATCGGCCGACATCGCCATGTTGATCAACACAAATGGACGGGCTGTTTTCATTTATTCGGCGGTCAAAGAGATTGCTGCAAACTGTTACAAATTAACACGTTCTCCCTCTGCCCGACCCTCTCCCGCTGGGAGAGGGGGAGCAGCATTCGCGGCAGCGTCGTGGAGTGCGGTTCTCTGCACCGCTTTGGGATGCTCCGGAAATCCCGGGAGGGGCGAGTTCCACCTCGCCCCAATCTATCCTGTTCAACCATGTTTGTATTGTGCCGCCCCCACGGGGCTTGCACGTTGGCCAAGCGCTTGTTTTTTAACCGCGAATGGACGCCAAGTAACGCGAATGAAGCGGAGCATTCCTTCTCCCTCAGGGAGAAGGTGGCCGCAGGCCGGATGAGGGTGAAGCACTGGATGTTTTTTGCAAAGATCACTGTTCGGTTGCCGGTGCTTCAGTGCAAAAACATCGCGTCGCCGTAGCTGAAAAAGCGGTATCGTTTGGCGACCGCCTCGGCGTAGGCGCGCAGCACTCGTTCGCGGCCGGCGGTGTCGCCCGGCTGCGCGAATGCGCTCACCAGCATCAGCAGTGTGGACTTGGGCAAATGAAAATTGGTGAGCAACGCATCGACGACTTGAAACTCGTGCGGCGGGTAAATGAAAATATCCGTGCGACCAAGCTGCGGCTCGATCGGCGCGCCGACGGTGGCGACTGATTCGAGCACGCGCATACTCGTCGTGCCTACGGCGACGACCCGTCGTCCCTCGGCCTTGGCTTGGTTGACGGCATCGGCGGTGGCGGCGCTGATCTCGAAGCGTTCCTCGTGCATCGGGTGATCCTCGATGCGATCGCACTCGACCGGCTGAAATGTTCCTGGCCCGACGTGCAGCGTCACCTCCGCAAACGTCACGCCTTTTTCGCGCAGCCGGTCGAGCAACTTGTCGGTGAAGTGCAGTCCCGCCGTCGGTGCGGCGACCGAGCCGTCGGTTTTTGCATACACGGTTTGGTAGCGTTCGCGATCTGCGCGCGTGTCGATCGGCGCGCGCTCGATGTACGGCGGCAGCGGGGTTTCGCCAATGGCTTGCAGCAGCTCGCGCACGCCGGGCGAGTCGGGGAGGCGCAGCAGATATTTGCCGGTGTCATTTTTGTCGATCGCCTCGACCCAATGCGGAGTGGGGCGTCCGTCGAGGTCGTGCAACTGGATGCGCGTTCCATTGTGAATGCGTTTGCCGGGACGCAGCATGCACCACCACACGCCGGGCGCGCGCTCCTCGGTGAGCAGGATTTCCACCCGCGCACCGTCGCCCTCCTTTTGGCCGCGCACGCGCGCCGGGATGACGCGCGAGTTGTTCGCCACCAACACGTCGCCCGGTCGGAGCAACGCCTCCAAATCGGCGAACTGCCGGTGCGCGACAGCACCGGAGGAGCGGGCCAGCGTCAGCAACCGCGAGGCGTCCCGTTGCTCGATGGGATGTTGGGCAATGAGTTCCTGTGGCAGGGGGTAGTAGAAATCGGTCGTTCGCACGGCGGCATCTACTAGCCGGTTTTGGAGCCGGTTTCAACGCAGCGGAGGCCGTCCGCAGCGGGCCACAGAGGGAACCGGGGGCACACACAGCCCTGCCAAGCCACTCGGTCAGGCAGGGAGAAAGGTTGAAAACGCGCTAGAAACGCCTAAATTCGGGATATTTGGAGAGCCAATAAAAAAAAGTTCATTTTTTTAAAAAAATCGGTTGACGCCTTGGGGAGAAAACGGTAGAGAACGGGAAAATTTGGGGCGCGTAGGGCCGTTTTGGTGTCCGGGCAACCCGTTATGTCTGCAACCCAGGATCAACCGACGACTGTTTTTTCCGGTCGATTCCGTCACGGAATCGACCGGAGCCGCCGTGTCATGGTGCCTTCCAAGTGGCGTCCGAAGTCCGGCAAAACCGAGTTAGCCGTCCTCCCGTGGCCGTTGGGGGATCGGCAGTTTCTTTTGGTTTTGCCTCCCAAACGCTGGAACATGGTACTGGAGAGGTTGAATGAAATGTCACTTTTCGATGATGAGGCGGCAATGGCGGAGCGGGTGATCGGTGGCAGCTCAGCCCACCTGAAACTAGACAAGGCGGGCCGGCTGTGTCTGCCGGAGGAATTGGCGGCCGTGGCTGGGCTGCGGAAGGAGGCTTTGCTCGTGGGTCGGTTGAACAAGTTTGAGATTTGGGAGCCGGGTCGGTTCAAGGAAAACAACAAGGGCAACGAAGCGGTTGCGGCTGCGGCCATCAAGAATTTAAACTTATGAACCTGATGCAATATCTGTCGGTCAGTGGAACCCTCGAGGGGCCAAGGGAAAAATTTCTCTCTCGAAGGATTGGGAGCAATCAAGAGGGCTTTGCCGGCGAGGGAGGTGGGGAGCTTGCCCATCCGGAACCGGTGGCGTTGGTTCAGCCCACGGCGGTGGATTCGGATCAGGGCGAGTTTGGTTTTCTCGAGCCTCTCGAGATTGCGCCGAAGTCGTCCGGGCCGGGAAACCATTTAGATCTTGGCCATGCGGAGGCCAAGCCGCAGGCCCGGGATCAGGTTGAGGTGCACAGCCGCATCAGCCCGACCCGGGTACGGGTGGTTCGGAACGACTTGGCGGAATCGGACTTGGCGGTTCGTGCCGGTGAATGCGTGAGCCAGTTTCGCCCAAGCCTCATCGCAGAGGAGCCGACGAGAAGTTCGTGGGCCGAACGCATGCGTGACCGGTTTGCGTCGCTGAGCCAAGTGTCACGGTTTGTGTCGCGTCGGTCGTGGCGCTGGGTTTTGGCGTTCAAGTCATTTTGGCCGGCTGGCATCATGGCCGGAGCATCGGTTGGTGCGATGGCAGTCGTCCCCAAAAAAGTGGCGGAGGAAGCACCGGCGCAGATGAATGCCACCGAGTTGGACGAGGCGATCGAGATGGCCAAAGACTACAAGACCGACGTGTACGTGGACGGCAAAGTGGCGTGGAGCTACGAGGAGTACGCCTCAAGCGTGAAAGTGATTGTTCCCATCGAGGATGCCAATGACTTGTGACCGAATTCATCCACGAGCCGGTTCTGCTGGAGGAAGTGCTCTCGGCGCTTCAACCGGCGGCGGGGCGGTTGTACGTGGATGGAACGGTCGGCGGCGGCGGGCATGCGGAGGCGATCCTCGAGGCGAGCAGCCCGGACGGCCGCTTGGTTGCGTTCGACCGCGACGACTGGGCGCTGGCCGCCACGGCCAAGCGGTTGGCCAAGTTTGGCGACCGGCTGGAGCTGCATCAGGAACCGTTTGCCGACTTGGCCAAGCGCTTGCCCAAGGCGAGTTGCGACGGAGTGTTGCTGGATCTCGGGGTGAGCTCGCCGCAACTCGACGAGGCGGAGCGCGGTTTCAGTTTTCAGTCCGAGGGGCCGCTGGACATGCGGATGGACCGGCGGCAGCCGGTGAGCGCCGCGCAACTGGTGAACGAACTCGAGGCCGGGGAGTTGGC
>CAUZVJ010000187.1:0-5399 GCA_963583225.1 Verrucomicrobiia bacterium | reverse complement strand
AAGGGCCACGCCGCCCAGCGCGCCATCGCCGCGTGGCACGCCGGTTGGCAACCGGCCATCGACGCCTCCGGCGACGGCTGGCTCGCGCCGCATCTGGCCCGGCTGCTCGAAGACCCGTACGGCGTCGTCCGCCACATCGCCAACGAGAGCCTCAAAAAACAACCCGGCTTCGGGGCGTTCGAGTTCGACTTCATCGCGCCCGAGCCGGAACGCGCCCGCTTGGCCAAGCGCGCCATCACCCAATGGAACGACCTCCCCGGCAACGACACCGACGCAACCGGCGACGCCATCCTGATCGACCCCGACCGGCAGTTGATGGAGACCGCCATCCAAGCGCTGCTAAAAAACCGGGACAACCGCCCGGTCTCCATCAAAGAGTAAGCCGCTTGGCCAAGGCGATGACGCGCAAATCCAACGGGAAAGTTTTTGGCAAAAACGGGATGCCGGTCGTGGGGATTCGCGTGCCTTCGTGGGCTTCGTTCACCCGGCCCATCTTTCACGGCATCGTCGAGTTCATCCGCAACCGCGAACAGTGGCGCATCCAGACACTGGTCGATTCCACCAACGAGATGGCCCCGATGGTCATCGACGAAAACTGGAACGGCGACGGGCTGATTTTGTTCCGCCATTCCGCCGACGAAGCGGCGGCGTTCAAGCGCCGGGGCATCCCGGTCGTCAACCTCAGCACCGAATGCCGCGAGAAAGGTTTCCCCACCGTGATCCCGGACAACGCCGAGATCGGCCGGATGGCGGCGCAACATTTGTTAACGCTTGGCCTGCGGCATTTCTCGTACTGGGGCGACCCGTCGCGCACGTACTCCCGCGAGCGCGGCGAGGCGTTTGAGCGGCGGATCGCCGAGGCCAGCTTTGACTGCATCAACACCCAGTTCGACCCGGACAACCTGCCATGGGAGGGGCGCTGGGTGAACGTGCGCGAACACATCGCCCAGGAATTGCAGCGCTTGCCCAAGCCGATCGGCATCTTTGCCAAGGACGACATGCTCGGCAGCAACATCATCCGTATCTGCAACGAACTGGACATCCTCGTGCCGGGCGAAGTCGCCGTGATCGGCACGAACGCCGACGAAGTTTTCTGCCAAATCTGCACCCCGCCGCTCTCGAGCGTGGCGTACCCCGGCGAGCGCGTCGGCTTTCAGGCGGCAAGCCTGCTCTCCACTATGATGCGCGGCGCAAAGGTCGCCGACGATTACGTGATGCCGATCCCCATCCACGAACTCGTCGCGCGCGAGTCCACCGACACCCTCGCCGTCGATGACCCGGTCGTGGCCGACGCCGTGCACCATATCCGAAGCCAAGCGCCGGTGTATCCCATTCGCGTGTCCGAAGTCGTCGCCCAGAGCCGGCTGTCCCACTCGGGGTTCAACAAAAATTTCCTCAGGCAAATGGGCCACACCGCCAAGGAGGAAATCAAGCGCGTGCGCTTGGCCAAGCTGCAGACGCTACTCAAAAACACCGGCAGCAAAATCAGCCAAGTCGCGAAAGAAATGCGCTTCGAGAGTCCGGAGGAATTGACCCGCTTCTTCAAACGCGAAACCGGCTTCGCGCCGAAAGACTATCGCAAACATTACCACCCGGCCCCGCACTGATCCGGTGCTTGGCCAGGCGCTACTTTCCTTCTCCTTTTCGCCTTGGGCGGAAGGCCATTGAGGTTTGCAGTGAAAAATGGCATTCGCAGCCGGAGCTGGCTTCCGGGATCAGCACCAAGCCCTGCGCCGGGAGGATGTTGATCCAGCAACCGGGCCGCGTCGGCGCGAGGGCTTGAAACCGGCCGGTCGCCGTCTTGCCGAGGTCGAGCACCGTCGGGTTGGCCGCGCGAAAAAACAGACAGTCGCCTGCCCCGGTGAGCGTTCCGCAACTGTGGCCCGGCCGTTTCAGATTCCAGTTCGACGGCATGTCCAGCGGGCCAATCCGTTTGCCGGTGGCCAACCTGTAAATCGCCGGCTCAGCGATCACACGCCCGCCAAGGATCACCGGATGATGCACCTGCTCGCCGTGCGTGAACGCGCCGGGCTTCCCTTTTAAATGGCTCGCCGACCAAATCTCCCGGCCCGACTTCGCCGCATAACAGTGCACGCGATACTCCGTGTCGTTGCCCGCGCCGAGATGGCTGCCGGTCGCGATCAAATATTCCCCCGACGCCGCGAGAAACAAAATATTTCGGCTCCGCTCCAAGCCGTTGTCCACCGGCCGCGCCCAGAGCCTCCCGCCGGTTTCCGCGTCGAGACAGACGATTTGCAAACCGGTTTTGCGGAGCGCGTCGAGTGAGTGCCGCCCGCTGCCATTCACCGGCTTGGCCGTCTCAACGAAAAACACGCGGCCGCCGTGCAGCGTGATCGTCGGGTTCAAAATCGTCCCGCCGTCGTGCGTCCATTTGCCTTGGCCAAGCCGGGTGCCGTCGAGCGGCGCGGAGAACAAATGCGTGCCGGTCACCATCGCTTTGTTATTGCCGTAGTCATCGGCAATCAAGTCGCGGCTTGGCTTCGTGCGCGACGCGGTTGTGCGTTGCGCCGTGCCGAAAATGCGCCTGGCCGTGAGCACCGCGTGACCCCAGTGCCGCTGCTCCCCCGGCACGAACATCGACACGGGAAACGTCCGCTCCACCTCGCCGCTGGCCAAGTTGATCAACCGCGCCCCGTCCGCCACGGCGACGCAGAGCCGGCCGGCGTTCACCGACATGTAGCCGGCGTCGTACGGCATCGAGTAACGCTGCGAACCGGGCAACTGCAGCCGCCACTGCTCCGTGCCGTTGTAAGCGTCCACCACGATCACGAGATTTTCGCCGGGGATGATCAGCTTGCCCTCTGCGGCGAGCGGCGCGGGCGCGCGCAAATGCCGGTCCACCATCGGCGCCGCGCCGGGACCGCCGAACCATTGCAGCACAAGATCGCTATGCACGAGCGTGTCGCCGCTGTTGCTCGTGTTGGCCGGGTTGCCGTATTGGTGCGTCCACTCGCCCGCGCCAGCCAAGCCGGTGGCCAAGCGAGGCGCGGCGTCCGGCGCGAGCCAAGCGACGCCGTTGTGCGGTTGCAGCAAACGCTCCCGCTCGCCCTTGGCCAAGCGGCTCGGCGCTTGGCCAAGCCACGCCGACTCGGAGACGATGAGGTTGGCAAAATAATCGGTGAACGGCAGCGCGTCGCCGACGAGATGCACGCTCACCCGATGGCCGTACAACCCGCGCGCGGCCAAAAGCTCCCGCGCCGCTGCGACTTTCCCGGCGTCAGCACTCACGCCGATAATGCTCAACTGCGTCTGCCCGGCGAGCGCCGCGCACAGCCTTCCATCGACGACATCTGTGACCAGCGCCCAGCCCCGGCTCGTGCGCGCCGCCTTGGCCAAGCGCTTGGCCAAGCCAACCGGCAAAATCGCCGACACAGCGGTTTTGGATTTCGTTTTTTCTGCGGCTGCGGTGGTGGAGAAACAATGCAGCGCGCCGGTGTCGGTGCTGACGAGCAAACGCCCCCCGGCAAACGCCAGCCCGCGCGCCGTGCCGTTGACCTTGGCCGACCATGCCACCGAGCCGTCCGCCAGCGAACGCGCCTCGACGAGGCCGTCGCCGCCCAGCACGACGCAGTTGGCCAAGGCGATGATGGTGCGGCGGCCCGGTGCGTTGTGCTTCCATTTTTCCGTCGCCACCCTCGCCTGCTTGGCGGCGTCGAGTGTGCCGCCGAGTTGGCCCAGCCGGCGTTGCAGCCCAGCGCGTTGCTCGCGCGACAAGCCCGGTTTTTTCAGTTCCACTTTCAGTGCCTCGATGCGCTTGGCGGCGCGGTGGGCGTTGACGCTGGCGACGCGGTACGCCTGCCGGTCGATCGCGCGGACGCCGTTTTCATCCAGCAAAAAACTGTGGCGCGGCGAGGCGGCAAGCGAGTTGCCCTTGAACGAGGCGAGGCGGCCCGGCGACTGCACCGGGTTGATCGAGAGCGTGCCGTCGTGGCTGGTGCCGGAGAACAGTTCGTCCTCGAGCAACACCGCGAACGCGCCGCCAGCGCCTTCGAAGCGCTTGGCCAAGCGGCCCGTTTTACGATCAAGCGCGACGGGGCTGGTGCGGCCGGTCGGGATGAAGAGCATTGTTTGCGACGCGAGCAAATAGCCCTGCGGCGAGACGTCGAGTTTCTGCCGCCAAACCGTCGAGCCGTCGGCCACGCGGAGCGCGGCGGCGTGCACGCCCTGCGACGGGTAAAGCCCGGCAGCTGCGTAAACAACTCCGGCATCCACTACGAGACCGGTGCGCACCGGCCAGAGAGAAATCATTCGGCCGTTGCCGGGGATGCGCCAGTCGCGCGGGCCAAGCCGCTCGCGCCAAGCCAAGCGGCCGGTGTCGGCTTCGAGGCAATAAACGAAGCCGTCGTCGCTCCCGAAAAACAGCCGCCCGCCGGCGAGCACCGGCGCGTATCGCACCGGGCCATCCGCCACGAACGACCAGTGCGGCTCACCGGTTTGGGCGTCGAGACAGCGGACGGTGTCGTCCGCGCTGGAGCCAAGCCAAACGCGCGACGCGTCGGCGATCGGGTGGTTGGCCCAGTCCCCGGTCACGCGCGGGAGGATGCCCTCGAGTTGCTGCCAGTAGCTGCGCCGGGCCGGGCTGGTCCAGGCCGGGCTGGGCGCCGGAAGGTCGCGCCGCCAGGTTTCGGTCGCGGAGAAGGAGAGCGCTTGATTTGAGAAACCGGCGCGGCCCATCCCGGCGCGGTAGCTTGGCCAAGCGGCGGAGTCGCCCGCCACAGCAGTCGCCATCAAGGCCAAAGTCGAGAGCATATGTGCGATGGTTTTCGGGCTGCCGGAGAGCGTTGTATTCATGTGGCGGCAGCATTGCAGATTGTGCTTGTGAGCCAAGGGCAATCTCATACCTTCGTCGCCATGAATTCGTCCCGACGTGATTTCCTCAAGGCCTCTGCCGTCGCCCTTGCCGCCGGTCGTGTTTGCCAAGCCGAGCCTAGGCGACAACGCAAAGAAGATTTGATCAAAAGGGAAAACGAACGCGAGGGAGCCCTTGACTGGCAGCTCACCCGGGTGCGGCCCTAGGGTTACAACAATCCGAACATCGAGGGTTACTGCTCAAGCCAATCAGTGAAGGCCGGGGAGAGGATTGATGTGATGGTGAGCATAGCCCCTGCGGCGCAGTTCACGATCGAGATTTTTCAATGGGCTACTATGGAGGACGCGGTGCGCGGGCCATGAAAACACTCGGCCCGTTCAAGGGTAAACAGCAACCCAAGCCGCCCGTCGGAGAGGGGCGCCAGCGCCGGTGCCGGTGGGATCCGGCGGTGTCGCTGACGGTTCCCCACGACTGGCCCAGCGGTGTGTACCTTGGCCGGTTGACCACCTTGCCGGACAAGGCAAACACACCGTACTGGCAGAGCTACGTGATTTTCATCGTGCGCGAT
>CAUZVJ010000186.1:0-5403 GCA_963583225.1 Verrucomicrobiia bacterium | reverse complement strand
CCAATGCTTCGACGCGCTTGGCCATCGCTTCGTCTCGAGCAATCGCAACCCGCTGATGCACGTCGTCCTCTCGCCGGGCGTCCTGAAGCGCAACCCGCATTTTGCATTCACCGACACGGTCGAAAACGTCGTGCCGGTCGCCGCGAAAGTTTACCCAATCAGCCCCGACACCACGGCGGCCACTTACATCCCGAGCCTCATCAACCAGCAACATTCCGGCACGTACACGAGCGCCAGCGGCATCTGCATTCGCGGCGACAGCGCGTTCATTTGCGAACCGGCGCAAAACCTCGTGCAGCGCCAACGGCTTGTGCCAAGCGGGGCGACGTTCCGCGCGGAACACCCCACGCCGGGGCACGATTTTCTCGCGTCGCCGGATCAGTGGTTTCGGCCCGTGCATGCCACCGTCGGCCCCGATGGTGCGCTGTACATTTGCGATATGGTTCGCCAATACATCGACCACCCTCGCTATCTGCCCAAGCCAATTCGGGGGAAACTTCCGTTCCGCGCCGGGTCGGACAAAGGCCGCATTTGGCGCGTCGTTCAGCCGGGCGCTGTCGCTGAAAAACCGACCGCCGAAGCCAGAGCCGCCGCGCTCAAAACGCTGCAACTCAGCCAGGGCAAACTTGGCCAAGCCCAGCCGTTGGCCAAGCTCGAGCAGCTTGCCAACTCCGACGACGCGCGCCTCCGTTTTCAGGCCGCGCTGCAGCTTGGCCTAGTGCGTGGCGCTCAAAAAACCAAGCTGCTGGCGAAGGTTCTCTCGGCTGGTTCCGATGACAAATGGACCCGCGCCGCCGTACTCAGTTCGATGGACGATTTGTCCGTCGAGTTGCTCGACGAATTGGCCGCCCGTCGCTTGGCCAAGCGGCAAAGTCTCGCCCCGGTGTTGGCTGCGCTTGGCCAAGTCATCGCAAAAACGCGCTCGCCAAAAGAGACCGGTGGCGTGATCGCCCGGCATTTGGCCACCGGCTCCGGTTGGCGCGAGCACGAGCGGACGGCACTGCTCGACGGCATCATCGGCGGCGCAAGTTCAAGCCTTGCGAAACTCACGGCGGGGAACGCCAACGCGCGCGAAAACGTCGAGGCGATCTTTGCATCGGCCCGGGCCAAGGCAGCGACCAAGGGCGGCGGCGGAGCGGGGCGCTTGGCCAGCGTCGCGCTGCTTGGCCACTCGGACTTTGCGTCGGAGCGGGAGACGCTGCTCGCACTGCTGGCGGTGACGGAGCCGAATGCGGTGCGCTTGGCGGCGGCGAAAGCGCTGGGCCAATTCGATAACGCCGCCGTGGCCGAGGCACTGTTGGCCAAGCCTCGCTGGGACGGTTACGCGCCGGGACTGCGCGAGGCGGTGACGGGTTTGCTGCTGGGTCGCGACACTTATCACCCGGCGCTCATGGCTTCGCTGGAGTCGGGCATTGTGCCGGTGCATGCGCTGTCGCCATCGCGCCGGGGAACGCTTGAGCGCAGCAAGGCTGTCGGCGCGAGAGCGAAAAAACTGTTTGCCAAGCAAGCCGGTGGCGACCGAATGAAAACTTACGAGTCGCTCAAGCCGGTTTTGAAACTGAAAACCGATGCCGCCGCCGGTGCAAAAGTTTTCACGCGAGCCTGTGCCCTCTGCCACACGCACGGCAGCGCCGGTTACGCGGTCGGGCCGGATCTCACCGGTCTGCGAAACCAACCGCCGGAGACGCTGCTGCTGCACATCGTCGTGCCGAATTACGAAGTGTACGGCGGCAACACAATGTACGAAGTGGACACGAAAGACGGGCAGACGTTCGCCGGATTGCTGGCCGCCGACACGCCGGCTCAACTCACACTCAAGCTGCCGCTTGGCTTCACGAAGACAATCGCGCGATCCGAGGTCAAAGCGCTCCGGGCGAGTCCGTTGTCGCTCATGCCGAACGAGCTGGAAAAAACAATGACCCGGCAGGAGTTGGCCAACCTCATCGCTTTTCTGAAGCGGTGAGAACCGGGAACTGAGCACTGCAAAAAGGAATATCGAACAAGGAATGTCGAAATCAGAAAGTTCACAGGCCTAGTTCTTGCAGGAGCGCGCGGGCGGGGCCGTAGCCTGGCTGAATCTTCAATGCGCGTTGCGCTGCCTCTATCGCCTCGGGGATACGACGCAACCGCAGAAGAATGGTCGCCCGGGCATAAGGGATGCTGGGATCGTTTTGTTCCACGTTTTCCGCTTTCAACAGCGCGGCGATTGCCGCTTCGGGCTGGCCCGCCTGGTTGCGGGCGAGGCCAAGGTTGTACCACGCGCGCGAATGGCGTGGATTCAATTGCACCGCCTTGACCAGCGAGGGTGCGGTTTTATCCGTCTGCCCGGTTTCGTTCCAGGCGAGCGCCAGTTTGTAGTGGTACTCCGCTTCGTTGGGTTCAAGTCGGATGGCTTCCTTCAGGGCATCAATCGCTTCATTGGTGCGGTCCATCATGCTCAACGCAACGGCAAACTCGTGCCGCAACGGCGCGGAATAGCTGTCCAGCTTGATTGCCCAGCGGAAGTAGCGCTCCGCCTCTTTGAACTCGTCACGGTCGAGATGGTACACGGCTTTTTGCAGCGCGCCGGTGGGCATGTCGACGTTGTAGGCCAGCTTGCGGAGCAGGTCCTCTCCGGCTTTTGATTTCGGGTCAACCCGGTTCCGGGGACCGGTTTTCGATAGGGGGTCAATCTGGTCACGCAACGTCCACGCCGCGTCCACCCGCACCTTGCGGATCGGGTCGTCCAGCAGTTTGCCGATGGCGGCATCGACTTGGGGGTTGTTTTGTTGTGCGAGCGGGCCAAGGGCGCGGGCGGTCGTGCCGCGAAGCAGCGCGTTCGTGTGGGTGAGGTTGCCAAGAAGCAGGGTCGTGACCTCGGGATCATACGTCCACGGGTATAGCAACTCGGTGGCGACAGCCTTCCAGAATGGCGTCTTTTCCTCCCGCAACAGTTGCAGCAAATTATCCCGTGAACCCGTCGCGCCCTCCCTCGCCAGCGCGATCGTGCGGGCGCGTTTTCGCGTCGGCCGATCCATGCGCGGGCCGTACCATTTTTCGACAGCGGCAACGGCCCAGTCAGTGTCCTTGTCGGCGTGGCAACGGTTGCAGGCATTGGGGATGCCGTGTTCCTTTGTGAGCAACGGATCGGGAATGGTGAACCCGTGGTCGCGCCGTGGGTCGCGCTGCATGTAGGTGGTCTGCGGCATGTGACAGTTCACGCACTGGCCACCCTCACCGTTCAGCTTGTGATGCGTATGGGTGGGTGGATCAATTTTTGGGCTGTTGGGATAGGTGCCCGTGTGGCAACGCATGCAGAGCGCGTTTCCCTGTTGCAGGATTTTGGACGTATGTGGTTCGTGGCAGTCCACGCAGCGCACGCCGGCGTGGTGCATTTTACTGCTGAGAAAAGAGGTGAGGACGTAGTTTTCCTCCCGAACCTGGCCGTCCGCATAATAGATGCCCGACTCGTCGGGGATGACATGTGAGAAGTGGTCGAGATACCGGTCACCGGGCTTGAAGTCCCCTGTTAACTCCGTGCGGCGCGAATGGCATTTGCCGCAGGCCGCGAGCCATTGCGTGTTGTCAAACTTGCGCAAGGTCGGGTCTTTCTCGGTGGTTCCGACGAACTCCTTCCTCCAGTCAACATGCGCCTTCATCGGCCCGTGACAGGCCTCGCAGCCGACGCTCATCTCCGCCATCGCTGTGTCATAGGAATCGGTCGCCTCGTCATAATTCTTTCGCAGACGCGTGTTGTGGCATGAGGCGCACTGCGTGTTCCAGTTCATGCCGCGCCCAGTCCAGTGCCCCCACTCACCGGCTTGACGATCCTCATCTCCAAACACGTTGAACCACTCGTTTTTGTGGGGGTCATGCGAGAGATCCACCGCTTGCAAACGCCCCCGGGGGAGCTTGACCAGATATTGCCGGATCGGCGTCTCGCCAATGACGCGCTCGACCTCAAACGTCTCCTTCTTCCCTGACAACCCCAAGGTGGCGATCAGAAAACGATCCCCCTCTGAAGTGATGTCGGAGGTCAGTGACGGATGCTTGAATTCGCGCGAAGGGTCAAATGCCTCGCGATCCATCTTCGGGTCGGGGAGCCGCTCGGCCAACTGGTGGTCCGACCCCAACCAGAGGTCGTAGGATGCCTGGTGACACTCACGGCAACTCTTGGAGCCTGCGTACTGGGCAAAGGCTTTTGCCTGTTCCTCGGGCTGCCAATGCGCTGTTTCATTCCCCGTTTCGGGTGTTTTTGATTTTGTTTCGGGTGTATTTTCGGGGACAGAAGGTGTTTTTTCCTTGATAACAGCCCAAGTCACCGTCGCTGCGGCAATGATGGCAACACCGAAACTAAACACTTTCAACTTCTGCCCATGGCATGAAGCAGCTTTATTTTCACCCTTCTGGTGGGGCTTAACCGGCTTTGTTTTTCTGGAAACCATCCGGAGATAGTGTAGAGTCTGCGAAAAGAGGGATCAATCACCGTTGGCCTAGTTGCAGTTGGTGATTATATGTTGAGTTCGTAGAGGGCGCCATCGACCTTTACTTTGCGGCGCCTCGGCTTGCTTGGCCAGGCGGGTGGCTTCATTTGGCCCTGCCATTGTTTAAGCTTGGCCTGCAACATCTTCAGAATCTCCGGCTTGGCCAAGGCCAGGTTTTTTGTTTCGCCAATGTCGTTCTCGAGATCAAAAAGCCACACGTGATCGTGGGTCTGAACCATCTTCCATTGCCCAAGCCGAACGGCCTTGTTCGGGCCGTTGCTCCAGAAGAGCGCCTCGTGCGGTGCGGTTTTGATCTCGCCGTTGAGGTGGGGGAGTAGGTTGACACCGTCGAGTTTCAGTCCGGGGGGCAGGACGACGCCGGCGGCCGCGCACAGGGTTGGGTAGATGTCGAGTGAACTGACCGGCTGGCGATAGATCGACCCGGCCTCAAGCACTCCCGGCCAGCTCATGATCATGGGAACACGGATGCCGCCCTCGAACAGGAACAACTTGCCCAGGCGCAATGGCGCGTTGCTTTGGACGCGCGTGTAAACCGGGCCGCCGTTGTCGTTCATGAAAATCACCAGCGTGTTCTTTTCCGTCTGCGTTTCCTTCAACGCGGTAATGATGGCACCGACCGCATCGTCCAAAGCGCTGACCATGGCGTTGTATGTTTTTTGCTGCGGATTTTTCACATCCAGAAAGCGGTCGAGATATTTCTTCGATGCCTCAATCGGAGTGTGCACCGCGTTGAAGGGCACGTAGGCGAAGAACGGCTTGTCCTTATTTTTGTGGATGAATCGCACCGTTTCGCGGGCAAATGCGTCGGTCAGATACTCCGGTTCCTTCAAATGCGTCTTGTTGCGCATGACGGTGGAGTAAACCCGCTCCTCCTTCTTCACCGGGAAGTAGCCGTGCGCCCCGGCGAGAAACCCAAAAA
>CAUZVJ010000185.1:0-5432 GCA_963583225.1 Verrucomicrobiia bacterium | reverse complement strand
CCAAGGCATGTGAGGCACTTGAAAAAATGGGAAAAATCGGGACGCTGGACGACGCTGTGAGCCTGCTTGGCCAAGCGGAGGCGGAGTTGCAAAAAGTCACCACCCTGCTTGAGCAGCAAAAGAAGGCGCTTGGCCAAGCCGGCTAAATCGCCTGCCTTCGCTGGAGCACAAACCAACCGCCCAGGCCAACGATGGCGGCCCATCCGGTGGCCTGGCCCCACGGCGACCCGAAGACTACCGTCGCATTGAACCACATGAACGCCATGAAACAGTGCAACGCCGCGCCCACCCACGTCGGCCGGCTTTCATGCCTCCGCTTGGCCAAGTGCCACCAGACGGCGTTCGCCAGCCAAGCCAGGGCGAAGGCGTAATTCAGGTAAAGCCCGAAGCCGGTGTCGAAGCCGGTGGCTTCCTTCGTCTGCGAGGCCGTCGCCGCGAGCGCCGAGGCATGACTCCAACCATGTTCAAAGTGAAAGGCGCAGGCTAGGTGCGCCAGAAAAGCCGCCAAGCCAAGCGACCACCAGCCGCTGGCGCTTGGCCCGGCGCCCCGCACACGGCCCCGACAACTGGCCAGTGCGAGCACATACCCCGCGAAGGCCAGGAACGCCGTCAATCGAATCGCCCATTCAGCACCGCTCACGCCGTTGGGGAATAGTCGGCCGAGGCACGCCCGGCGAGTTTTTTTGTTCCAAGCGGATTTAACCCCTTGACGAGCAAAAAAATTGGTTTCACTAATGGGCGTGCGCGAGGAGGTTTCGCCCGACTGGACACAACAAATCATGATGCTCGGCCCCATTTCCGGGTTTGACACTTTTACCTGTTTTTTCGCCGCCCTGCGGCAGTCGAACCGTTGTGCCCCTGAGCCGCACTGTTTCAGCAAAACAATTTTTCCTATAACAATAAAATATGAGTAACATCCTCTACATTATACCGGCCGCCGGTCTTTTGGCACTGCTCTTCACCTACATGCGCGCCCAGTGGGTGGCTCGGCAGGATCCGGGCACCGACCGCATGAAGCGCATCGCCGGCTACATCACCGACGGCGCGATGGCGTTTTTGCGCGCCGAATACTCGAAGCTCGTGTGGTTCGTCATTGGCGTGGCGGTATTGCTGGCTGTTCAGGGAGGCTATGGCAACGCGGAAAAAACGAGTGCCTTGATCGGGCTTTCCTTCGCCGTGGGCGCACTGTGCTCCGCGTTGGCTGGTTTTATCGGAATGAAAGTCGCCACCAAAGCCAACGTCCGCACGGCCCAAGCCGCTCGCACGAGCCTCGCTGCCGCGCTGAACGTCGCTTTCCGGGGCGGCTCGGTGATGGGCATGGGCGTGGTCGGCCTCGGCGTGCTGGGGCTCTCCAGTTTGTTTTTCGTTTATCACGGCCAAGGCTGGGACATCACCAAGGTCATCACCGTGCTGACGGGCTTCAGCTTTGGAGCTTCGTCGATTGCACTCTTTGCCCGAGTGGGCGGCGGCATTTACACGAAGGCCGCCGACGTCGGCGCGGATCTTGTGGGCAAAGTGGAAGCGGGCATCCCGGAGGATCATCCGCTCAACCCCGCCACCATCGCCGACAACGTGGGCGACAACGTGGGTGACGTCGCCGGCATGGGCGCGGATTTGTTCGAAAGCTATGTGGGCTCAATGATCAGCGCCATGGTGCTGGGCGCGGTGCTGATGGCGCTGCCGGAATTTGGGGAGTTTAAAACCGGCCTTGGCAAGTTGGGCGTGGTGATGCTGCCCTTGTGCCTCGCGGCCATCGGCATCGTGGCCTCGATGATCGGCACGATGTTTGTGTCCGTCGAGGAAGGCGGCGACCCCAAGACCGGCCTCACGCGCGGCGAGCTCACTGCGGCGGCCATCATGCTCGTGGGCGGCTATTTTCTCATCACCAACGTGCTGCCCGCCTCGTGGGTGATGGGCGGCAAGACTTACACTGCCTTGGGTGTGTTTTTTGCCAGCTTGATCGGCCTCTTCTGCGGGTTGGGCATCGGCTTTGTCACTGAATATTACACCGGCTTTAACAAGGCGCCGGTGCTGGAAATATCCAAACAGTCGGCCAAGGGCGGCGCGGCCACCAACATTATCGCCGGCATCGGCGTGGGTATGCGCTCGACGATGTTGCCGATCCTGTTTCTCGCGGGAGCCATCCTCGGCGCGTATTACTTTGCCGGCCTGTACGGCATCGCGATTGCCGCGGTGGGCATGCTGGCCAACACCGGCATTCAACTGGCCGTGGATGCCTACGGGCCCGTGGCCGACAACGCCGGCGGCATCGCCCAGATGAGCGAGCTGCCCGAGGAAGTGCGCGACCGCACCGACAGCCTCGACGCCGTGGGCAACACCACCGCCGCCATCGGCAAGGGCTTCGCGATCGGTTCCGCAGCACTCACCGCGCTCGCGCTGTTCGCCGCCTACATGGGCGTGGCCGGCATCGATAACATCAACATTTCAAACCCCAACGTGATGGCCTGCCTGTTCGTGGGCGCGATGCTGCCCTTCCTGTTTTCGGCCATGGCCATCGACGCCGTGGGACGCGCGGCGGGCGACATGATTGTTGAAGTGCAGCGGCAGTTCCGGGAGATCCCCGAGTTGAATGCCGCCTTGGCCAAAATGAAGGAACACGGCGACAAACCGGTTGATGAGTGGCCCGAGGAAGATCGCAAGATTTACGAAGCCGCCGACGGCAAGGCCGAGTACGCCAACTGCGTTTCCATCTCCACCGATGCGGCCATCCGCGAAATGGTCAAGCCCGGCCTGTTGGCGGTGCTGACGCCCGTGGTGGTCGGGTTCGGGTTCAAGTTAGCCATGGATGGCGATGGCCAAGAGGCGGCCAAGGCGCTCGGCGGATTGCTCGCGGGCGTGACCGTGAGCGGCGTGTTGCTGGCACTGTTCCAAGCCAACGCCGGTGGCGCGTGGGATAACGCCAAGAAAATGTTCGAGGAAGGCGAAGGCGTGGAAGTGGACGGCGTGTTCCATAAAAAAGGCAGCGACGCCCACAAAGCCAGCGTCGTTGGCGACACCGTGGGCGACCCGCTTAAGGACACCTCCGGCCCGTCGCTGAACATCCTGCTGAAGCTCATGACCGTCATCGCGCTGGTCATCGCGCCGCTGCTTGTTCAGTAACCGACTTGGCCAAAAGCCGTGACTGAACCCAGCGACCACGCATTCAGCACGGAGGTTCAACCGGCGGACGCACCCGGCGCGCTTGGCCAAGCGGCCGAGTTGCTTGGCCAAGGGCAACTCGTCGCCCTGCCGACCGAGACCGTTTACGGCTTGGCCGCCGATGCCCGATCGCCCGAGGCCGTCGCCCGCATCTTCGAGGCCAAGTGCCGCCCCGCCGGCAACCCGCTCATCGTCCACGTCGATTCCGTCGAGATGGCCAGAGGCTGCGTCGTCGCCTGGCCAAGCGCCGCCACGCAACTGGCCGATGCGTTTTGGCCCGGGCCACTGTCGCTCGTGCTGCCCAGGGCCGACTCGATCCCGTACATCGTCACCGCCGGAGGGGCAACCGTAGCCGTTCGCTGCCCCGCGCATCCGGTGATGCTCGCCGTGCTGGCCCAATGCGGCTTCCCGCTTGCGGCTCCAAGCGCGAACCGATCGAGCCGCGTGTCGCCGACCCGGGCGGAGCACGTCGTCGATCAACTCGGCGGCCGCATCCCGCTGGTGCTCGACGGCGGCGCGTGCGACATCGGCATCGAGTCCGCCGTGCTCGACCTCACCGGCGACACGCCGACTCTCCTGCGCCCGGGCACCATCTCGCTTGGCCAACTGCAAACCGTCCTCGGCCCGGTGGCAACGGCCAAGCCTCCCGCCGCTGCCGAGCCGCTGAAAAGCCCAGGCCAGCTTCCACGACACTACTCGCCGAGAGCGAAACTGGTGGTCTGCGGTGATCTGGCGGCTGCGCTTGGCCAAGCGGATGAGGCCACTCATGTCATTGCCCGAACAGCCGCGCCTGCCGCTTGGCCAAGCGAGCGTTGGCATCGACTGCCGGACTCCGTCGGCGACTTTGCGAAGGCATTTTATGACACACTGCACCGCTGCGACCGGCTCGGCGCGGACACCATTCTGGTTCAGTCACTTCCCGATACTGACGAATGGGTCGCGCTCCGGGATCGCCTGAACCGCGCCGCCGCCGAGGCTTAAAGGCTTTTGGGACAAAAAAATGCGGGCGCCCCTTGCGGGACGCCCGTCAACCCAAACAACCAAACCAACCTCCTTTGGCCGAAAAACGACCATCTAAGGTCACAACGAACAATTACGTTGCGGATGTCCACAATTGCAGACATCGGGGTTCAGACGCCCGATTTGACGAGTTGTTCATTCTTTTTTAAGAAAACATTCCCCGTTACTGCCGCTCGTATTCGCCTTTGCCGAGTTTTTTGTAAACGGTGAAACCGGCCTTCTTCGCGTCGGTGATCGAGAGAGGCTTGAGGTGAGTGGGGGTGCTGAAACTAGAGATAATTTTCCGGACCGGCCGCCTACAGGCCGGGCATTTCTCGAGCGGCTTGGCCGAGACGGGGCGGCGCAGGGTGAAGCCGGGGCCGCCACATGGCCTGCAGCCGCCCTTGCCGTCGCACAGTTCGTATTCGTAGATCGGCATCGCGCTCGCAGCGGCACGCTACCACCAAACCAAGCGCTTGGCCAAGCGCGGCCGAGACCGTAGCGTCCCGTGCATGGGAACCGTTCGAGTCCTGGTGGATGGATACAGCCTGCTGCATCACTGGCCGGAATTGGCGTCGGACAAGCCGCGCCACTCGTTCCATGCACGGGACGCGCTGGTGTCGATGCTGACGCAGTATCAGGATTCGTCCGGCACACCGGTCACGGTGATCTTTGACGGCGGCGGCGCGCCGCCCGACACGCCAAAAAACGAGACGGCCAAGGGCGGCATCGAGGTGCTCTTTTCCAAAAAAGGCCAGACGGCCGACCAGATCATCGAGCGGGTGGCGCACTTGATGAAGCCGTACGGCGAAGTGTTGGCGGTGACCAACGACTTCGCCGAGCGCGAGACGGTGATCAGCCTCGGCTGCTCGGCGTGCAGTTGCGAGAATTTCATGGAGATGCTCGATGACACTGTGGGCGATATGCAGGTGGGCATGGCCGAGCACAACAAGCGGGAGCGCAAAGGCTACAAGCGCGGCGGTTGAGCGCTCATTGACGGAGGCGGCTTCAGCGCCTATGCTGACTGCGTAATGAGCAGGCTCAGGGAGTCACTGGTTGAATTGATCCGGCGCACCTCGGCGGAGATCCCCGACGATGTGCAGTCGGCGATCATGCGCGGGCTGGAACAGGAGAAGGAGGGCACCATTGCCAAGTCGGCAATGGAGGTCATCGAGCGCAACATAGGCTTGGCCAAGAGCAAGTCGCAACCGATCTGCCAGGACACCGGCAGCATTTTGTTTTACGTCGACTGCCCGGTGGGCCTGAACCAGGTC
>CAUZVJ010000184.1:0-5458 GCA_963583225.1 Verrucomicrobiia bacterium | reverse complement strand
CCGGCCTCGAGCCGGATCAAGTTGGCGAACTCGTCGGCGCGCCCGGCGAGCAGTTCGCGGGCGCGCATGAGGATTTCATAACGCTCACTCCGGGTCGGCGGCTGCGCTTGGCCAAGCGCGGCTTGAATCGCCTGCTCGAGTTGGCCGGGCGTGATCTTTGGCAGCGTGCCGGTCAGCGTGCCGTCCCACGGATAGCGCACCTCGAGCGTGTCGTCGGTCTGCACCGGTTCGCCGGCGATGTAGCATGGCCAAGCGAGCGGCAATTGTTGAGTGATGTCGATGGGGTGTGTCATGACTGGGTTCCGTTGCAGACGAAATCAAAAATGTCGAAGTTGCGCGGGTCGCCCTTGGCCAAGGCGGCGTACTTCGCGTTGAGCGGTTCGGAGATGAGGAACGGCACCATCTCCTCGTAGCGACCGCCGTGCGAGCGGAGGGTGCCCTCGAGTTTCGCGAGGTCGTGGTGCGCCGGCGTGCGGCCGATCACCCAGTCACGGGCGGAGAGGACGAACAGGTCGCCGATCCGGTCGCCGGGCAGCTCGAGCTTGGCCACGGCGGCCTCGCGCGTTTGCACCTCGGTGACGCCGTCGAGTGCAGCAATCCAGTTGGCGACGGTTTCGCGGTCGAGATTTTCCGGCAGATAAACGGTCACCGCCGAGCCAAGCGCGCCGTGGTGAACGACGTACGGGTCGGTGATCGGGCAGATGACGCGGCAACCGTCGCCGAACTCGCGGGCCAGATCGGTCTCGAGAAAAATGACGTTGGGTTCGCCGCCGCCGTTGCACTTGGCGTTCATGCCGTGGTCGGCGGTGATGCCGACGATGGCGCCCAACTCGAGCAGCCGCCCGATCTCGGCGTCGATCGCGCGGTAAAACTCGCGCGACTCGGCGGCCTCCGGCGCGAACTTGTGCTGCATGTAGTCGGTCAGCGAGAGGTAGAGAAAATCGGCGCGACCGGCGGCGAGCAGTTCCACGCCGACACGCAGGGTGTACAGGCTGGCTTCGCCGGAGTAGATGGAGGGCTTCGGCCCGGCGAGCGACTCAACGTCGTCGATGCCGTTGACCTCAAGGCTGACGTCGTCGGCCTTCTCGGCGGAGATGGCGATGCCATCCATGCCTTTGGAGAGGAGTTCGCGAAGCTTATCCTTGGCAGTGACCATGGCGACCTTGCGACCGGCGGCCGAGGCAGCGGCGAGGATGGTGTCGTTGCGCAGGAAGCGGGAGGAGTTGGTCATGACCTCCTCGCCGGTGTCGGGGTCTATGATGTAGTTGCCGCCGATGCCGGTCTGCGACGGCGGCGTGCCGGTGACCATGGCGCAGTTGTTCACGTTGGTGAACGAAGGCAGCGCGCCGCGGGCCTGGCCGAAGTAGCCGTTGGCCGCCAGCTTGGCCAAGTGTGGCAACTCGCCGTGCGCGAAGCCAAGCGCGAGGTATTCTCCGGCGCAACCGTCGGCGCAGATGACCACCACCGGCCGAGCCGGGAGGCGATAGTCGCGTTGGTTGGTGGTGATTGTTTTCAAGGTTTTTTAATTGTTCCGAACGGTTTCCGCCGCTTGGCCGGAGGTCGGCGGGCTTGGCCAAGCGATTCCACCCTCATCCGGCCTTCGGCCACCTTCTCCCTGAGGGAGAAGGAATCAAACAGGACGCACTTGGCCCGGCGCAAGGTGGGCAAAAAGGAATACCCAACGTCGAACAAGGAATGTCCAAATCCCAAGTGGGCCGTTCGGAAACGCGACAGCATCTTGGAGTGCGTGTGCTGTGCGCCGCTTCAGGACAAACCCGAAAACCCGCCACCGCCCTCAAGCTGTTCCTTCACTTCACACTTGGCCGTTCCTAGGTCGGTGTTCGACATTCACCCCCCGGCTTACGGCAACGATTGATGTCAGAATGGCAGTCCGGTGTACCAGTGGATGTTGGTCATGAAGTCCGGGCCGCCTCCCTGCTGGGGGGTTTTGCCGCAGTCCTTGGTGAACCGAACGGGGCTGGCATGGCCGTCGGCCCAAAGCACTTCACTGGCCGCGCCGTACGGTTTGTTGCTCCCATGCCGGAACCACTCCGAAACCCAGTCGATACCGGGATAGAGTGGCGGAAGAGATCCGTATTTCCACTGTGTCAGGTTTTCGGAACTCCCGTTGGCAGCCAGATTGTCACTCGGGCCACCGTCCATTTTTTGTTCACCCGCGTCCTGAATGATGATCGTTTGGTTGGCATCAATCAGTTGGGATCGTTTTCGCGGATGATACCCTCTTGTGCCACGAAACTGTTTTGCCGTGAAGAAACGCCCATTGATGCCGTAGGAGGAATCGAGCCAAAAATCAGCGCCGTACTTCAGCCCATCCTCCCTCCATTCGTCGGATGTCTTGGCGGCGGGGCAACGCCACAACCGGGTGCTTCCACTTGCATATTTGTAGTAGGCCAAGCCCCAGTAGGCTTCGCCGCTGTTGGGATCCGGAATCAGCTTCCGGGCCTGCCTCATACGGGGGTTCATATACCACTTGCCGTGGTTGGGAGGACTCCCGCCGGGGGTGTGATGCAGCCAACCTTCGTTGTCGTCCTCATACATGTGAAATATGATATCCAACTGGTGCAGGCTGTTGATGCAGTATGCCTGCTTGCCTTTTTCCTTGGCGTTGGCCAATGCCGGCAAAAGCATGGCTGCCAGAATTGCAATGATGGCGATGACCACCAGCAATTCAATCAGGGTGAACCCTTTGATTCCTCTTAATCCTTTTTTTGTTTTCATTTGTCTGTAGTTGGTTTTGTTAATACCGAAATTATTTTATCCACCTGTTTGGTTGAAATCTTGCGTCCCATCGTATCGCTTAAATCTTTCCCGTCGCTCATGGCTTGGGCCAGTTCCCCCGGAGTGCTGCCTTTCGCGTCCTTGATTCCGGTGTCTGCTCCTTTGGATAGCAACAGCTCCACCATCGCTTGGTTCCCGGCGCGAACGGCATAGTGCAACGCCGTTGCGCCGACCTTGTTTGTGGTGTTTACTTCCACCCCCCGGCCGATCAATTTTAGGGCCAATCTGTTCTGCTCGAAGGTGATCGCCTTGTGCAACACCGTGTTGCCCTGAGCATCCCGATGCTGAAGGTCTGCGCCATGGTCAAGGAGCAACTGCAACCCCTCGTCCGATCCCATCCCGACGATGTGAAACAGCGCGGTTTCACCGGCGGGATCGGCGTGGTCCACTGGGATGCCGGACTCGACACAATCGCGCAGTTTTTTCAGGTCGTCAAACCGAGCGGCCTGAATGATGTCGTCCGCGTTTTGGCAGGCGGGAAGCAGCGCAACGCACGCCAAGCCAAGCGCAAACGGATGCAGGGTATGGTACGTGTTACTTGCCAAAGCTCCGCTGTTTCAAATACTGGGTCGCCTGAGGATTGCCCTGCTCGGCGGCTTGGTTAAGATTCTCAGCCACCGTCATCAGTGCGCCGGAAAGCAGGTCGCGCTGTTCCTTGGCCAAGCTGGGCACGGACAACAACTGATTCAGAACGCCGTGAGCGGCGGTGTAGTTTTTAGCCGTGAGCAACTTGACCGCCCGGGTGGCCATCGACTTGACGTTGGCGTTCTTCTCATCCTTAAACGCCTCGGTGATCATTGCTGGCGCATCCTCAAGTGTGATCTCGGTGGGGTACTTGTCGCTACCGCACCCGACCGAGACCAACAGCCCTGCGAAGAGCAGACCAGGCGTTACTTTTTCGATCAATTTCATACCTCTAAAAAAGGAACAACAGCCTCGGCGATGCACTTGCACCATCGGGACTGTCGCACACTATTGTTGGTGTGTCTCTAAAAAGGTCACAAACCTTACTTCACTGCCCGGCCAAACTGCATGGCCTCATCCACAGGAATGGTCAACGGGCTCGGAGCGCCCACGTCCTGCCATGGGCCATTCACCGTCGGTGCTGCCTGTAGCTTGCCATCGAAGGTTACCGTCACTGTGCCGTCACCGTTGTTCACGATGCTGATCGTCGGCGGCGGTTCGGGCGCGTCCTCGACAGCCACCTTGATGTTGTCGATGGCCCACCACCAGTTGTTGTGGCCCTGTTTTTCCCAGGAGATCACTGCCGTTTGGGCACCTTCCGGGTTGTTGAGTGACAACGACACCGTCTCGTCGTAGGCAGTCGGCGTGGCCGGCGTCAGCTCCAGCAACGTGACCGGGGCACCGCCATCGAAAGACACCGTGACCTTGCCGCTTTGCGGTTCCTGCCGCCAACTCGAGTCGTAGGTCAGAATCAGCGATCCCGCTGCCGCACCGGAAATGTCGATCGCCGGTGTGGCCAGTGAGGCGTTGAACTTAGCGTCGGCTTTGTCGTCGTACTCGTCCGAGTCTGCCACGGCGATGACGCCGGTGCCCTTGGTGAACTGGTCGCGTGCCTGACCCGCCGTGTTGTTCCACGAAACCGGATCGACAAATGTCCATCCATCGAACTCGATCACGGCGTCGCCGCCGGCCGTCGGGCCGTGGCCGTCGCCGGTGGCCTGCACCCAGCCATCGGGCGCGGTGGCGGTCCAGTCGGTGCCGTCGCCGCCCGACTCACTGTCAGAAACGAACGGCTCCAGTTCGAGGTCGTCGAAGTTCTCCACGAAGTAAACTCCCGGCGGCAACACTTTCTTGGCGTAGATGCGGACGTTATCGATGGCCCACCACCAGTTGTTGTGCCCCTGGTGATCCCATGTGACCACCGCCGTCTTGGCTCCATCGGGATTGCCAAGCGCGAGAGTGACCGTCTCGTCGTAAGCGGTCGGGGTGTCCGGGGTCAGCTCCAGCAGCGTGACCGGTGCGCCGCCATCGAAGGAGACGAGCACCTTGCCCTGCTGTGGTTCCTGCCGCCAACTCGAGTCGTAGGTTATGTACAACGAACCGGCCGCTGCGCCGGCGATGTTCAGTGTCGGCGTGGAGAGCGCTGCGTCGAACTTCGCATCGGCTGCGTCGTCATATTCGTCGGAGTCACCGACCGCGATGACGCCGGTGCCCTTGGTGAACTCGCTGCGCGCCTGGCCAGCCGTGTTGTTCCACGAAACCGGATCGACAAAGGTCCAGCCGTTGAACTCCTTCACAGCATCGCCACCGCCGGTCGGGCCGTGGTTCGGGCCAAGCACCATCACCCAGCCATCCGGGGTGGTGGCAGTCCAGTCGGTGCCGTCGCCGCCCGACTCGGTGCCGCTCTCAAACGGGCCAAGCTTCAGGCTGTCAAAGTCCTCGACGAGATAGTGGTTCGCCGGGAGAGCCGGTTCCACCGGGGCGGTCGAGTACACCACCAGGTTGTCAATGGCCCACCACCAGTTGTTGTGGCCCTGATGATCCCAAGTGATGACCGCCGAGTTGGCGCCCGCCGGGTTGTCCACGTTAAGAACGACCGTCTCGTTGTAGGCGGTCGGGCTGTCCGGCGTCAGCGTGACCAGCGTCACCGGATCGCCGCCGTCGTAGGAGATGCTCACCGTGCCGCTTTGCGGTT
>CAUZVJ010000183.1:0-5469 GCA_963583225.1 Verrucomicrobiia bacterium | reverse complement strand
AAGACGAGAAGGGGTGAAAATTAATTCCGAGATCTCGTCCCATTTTCCCCGGCGACTCACCGGGCTGGAATTGGCACCTTGTCATTGGCTTCGCGGGCCAACCGGTTGCCGTGGTGTCATCGGGCCAGATCCCTCAACCACTCTTAATGAGAACGCCGCCAAGGCAGCGAGGCGGAATGAAGCGCAAAACGGGCCAACTTGTCAACCGAAATCCGGATTTCCCCCCGGATCGACTCGGCCTTGGCCAAAGGAAACCCGCAGCCACGCCCGCTCGTGAAAATAGTACACGACGAACTTGGTCACGAACTCGATTGCCCCAATTTGCAGCGCCTTGGCCTGTTCGCCAGTGATGAGGTAAACGATGAGAATCGTCGTAAACGTCGCCACCAAGCGCCACGTGAACCCTTTCACAGCGCTCCGCAGCGGCGATTCAGTCAATAATTGAGCGACTTCGCTTTTCATTTTTTGTTGGGATTCAGAGCCAAATGCATGATCAGGTGCCACCGGGAAGCAATGTACAGCATTAATCTCTACTTTGTCAATAGAGATTGTGTTTTTACTTGCCGTGTTGCTCTTTTTCCGCTTGGTTCCCTTTGTGTTTCGTCATTTCTTTTTCTCTCTAACTTGCCTTGGCCTGTCTGGTTTGGGCCTTTCCGCCGCTGAGCCGGAGGCGACCAAGCGGGATCTTCCGCGACTGAAGCCTACTGAGCCGGCCGACGCGCTGGGCACGTTTACGCTTAAGCACGGTTTTCGGCTGGAGTTGGCCGCTGCCGAGCCGTTGGTCGCCGACCCGGTCGCGATGGCGTTCGACGAGAACAGCCGTCTGTTTGTCATCGAGATGATCGGCTACTCGGAGCATCGCGATGACAAGCTTGGCCAAGTGCGGCTGCTCGAGGATACCGACGGTGACGGCCGGTTCGACCGCTCAACGATTTTTGCCAGCGACCTCGCTTGGCCAACGGCGATCGTCTGTTACGACGGCGGCGTGTTTGTCGGCGCGACGCCGGACATTCTTTATTTGAAAGACACCGACGGCGACCGCAAAGCCGACGAGCGGCGGGTCGTTTTCACCGGCATCGGCGACTCGGTCAACCGGCTCAACATGCAATCGCTGATGAACAGCTTTCGCTGGGGACTCGACAATCGCATTCACGGCACGGCCAGCGGCACGCCGGGGAAGGTGCGCGTCGTTGGCAAGCCGGAGTTGGGAACGGTTTCGTTTGTGCGCTCCGATTTTTCGTTCGACCCGCGCACGCTCGACTTCCGACTCGAGAGTGGCGGCGCGCAGCACGGGATGGATTTCAACGCGGCGGGACAAAAGTTCGTCTGCAGCAACAGCCACCACATTCAGCAGGTGATGTACGAGCAGCGTTACGCCGGAGCGAATCCGAACTTCATGCCCCGGTCGCCGCTGGTGGACATCCCGGTGGACGGCGCCTCGGCCCCGGTGTTTCGGCTCAGCCCGGACGAGGCATGGCGGGTGATCCGCACGCGCTGGCGTGTCGCCAAGCAGGTGTCCGGGCCGGTGGAGGGCGGTGGGCGTCCGTCCGGTTATTTCACGGCGGCAACCGGCGTGACGATCTACGACGGACACGCTTGGCCAAGCGTGTTCAGCGGCGATGCTTTCATCGCCGACGCCGGGAGCAACTTGGTTCACCGAAAAAAACTTCACTCCTACGGGATACAATTTATCGCGCAGCGTCCCGACGATGAACGCGACCGGGAGTTCCTCGCCTCGAGCGACAACTGGTTTCGGCCGGTGCAAATGGAGGTCGGCCCGGACGGCGCGCTGTACATCGCCGATATGTACCGCGAAGTGATCGAGCATCCGTGGTCGCTGCCGCACGGCATCAAGCAGCACATCGACCTCGACAGCGGCAACGATCGTGGCCGGATTTACCGGGTTGTGTCGGGAGTGTTCGTTCAGCCGGAGCTGCTCCAGCTTGGCCAAGCGACTGTGGCTGAGTTGGTTGCGACGCTCGATCATCCGAACGGCTGGCATCGCAGCACGGCGTCGCGGCTGTTGTTCGAGCGGCAAAACCAAGCGGCCGTCGAGCCGTTGCGCCGCTTGGCCAAGCGCGGCCAAACCGGCCTCGGGCGAATGCACGCACTCCAAATGTTGGCCGGATTGGACGCGCTGAAACGCAGCGATTTGGTCGTGGCGACCGCCGATTTATCGCCGGTCGTGCGGACGCATGCCATCCGTTTGGCCGAGCGATTTCTGCCCAAGCGCCAAGCCGGTGTCGGCGGAAAGCCAGCCGCCGAAGCGCCTTTGACGCAGAGCCTCCTCCGCTTGGCGGACGACTACAACAAACACGTGCGGTATCAACTCGCCTGGACGCTCGGTGCGGTGGAGTTTCCCGACAAGGCCGATGCCTTGGCCAAGCTGTTCCGACAAGCGGGTGCCGATCATTGGCAACTGGTGGCATTGCTCAACGCCGCAACCGAACAGCACGCGGAGCTCATCGACGAACTCAAAAAGGATACGACGTTTGCGAAATCCATTTTCGGCGACATCATCTTTCGGAATCTGGAGACGATGCGGGCCGGGCGCATGGCCAAGTTTTCTGTTCAGCCAAAAAAGTCGGTGTACCTGCCGCAGGTTTTCAAGCCGGCCGGCAAGGTCGATCCGGATCGGGCCAAGGTCGTCGAGCAGTTCCGGCCGGCCTTGGCCAAGCGCGGCGACGCGAAGCTTGGGCGCGTGACGTTCGAGCAGCGGTGCGCCGCGTGTCATCTACTCGGCGGCGTGGGCCGGAACATCGGGCCGGATTTGAAATCGGTCCGCGCGAACGGAGCGGAGAAACTGCTCGTCAGCATCATCGATCCCAACCGCGAAGTAGCGCCGCAGTACGTGCTGCACAAGGTGTACTCGGCAAAGAAAAAGGAGACCATCGTGGGAACGATTAAATACATGAGTGGATCGGCAATAATGATGGGGTTGCCCGATGGGAGCGAGCGCGGCTTTGCCCGTTCGGATGCCGATCTTGTCGAGTCCACCGGCCTGTCGCTGATGCCGGCGGGGCTGGAGGTGGGGCTGAGCGCCGGGCAGATGGCGGATTTACTGGCGTGGGTGCTGGAGGCCGAGTAGAGCTCAAAAGCAAAAAGGCAGCGCCGGGATGGCGCTGCCAAGTTGTTGCACGGGAACGAGCTGGCTCCGAAGTTGGAGGGCCGCGTTCCCTGGGTTTTTCCCTCCTTGGAAATCAGGTTCAGGTGATCAATTGAAGGGCCGCCTGGGGCAGGAGGTTTGCCTGCGCGAGCATGGAGGTTCCGCTCTGGACGAGAATTTTGAAGCGGGCATATTCGGTGGTTTCCTCGGCGATGTCGGTGTCGAGAATCCGACTGTTGGTCGCGGACAGGTTTTCATTGAGCAGGCCCACCTGGCTGCGGGTGACATTCAGCCGCTGGATGTTCGCGCCGATGCGAGCGCGCATGTAGGCGAGGTTTTGGATGGCCGTCTGGATGTTGCTCAACGCGGAGGAGGCGCTGGTGGTGGTGTAGATCGCGGAGGTGGCAGCGTCGAACGCGCGGGCCAGGCCGGTTGCCGCCGTGGTGGAGTTCATGTCCACCGCGTTCATGGTGAACGTGTTGGCGTCGCTGTCGATGGTGACTTCGTTGCCGGCGCTCGCAAACAACGACACGCTGTTGAAGTCTTTTGTCCCGATGTCGCTGATGTAGTTTTGCAACTGGGTAAACTCGACCGAGTAGTTCGAGCGATCCGTGTCCGTCTTGGTGATGTCCTGGGCGAGCACGGTCAATTCACTCATCCGGTCCAGGGCATGCATCACCTTTTGGATGAAGCCGTCCTGTGTTTGGGAGAAAGACACAGCGTTGGCGAGGTTATTCATCGCAGCCGAGTTTCGGCTGATTTGTGCGGTGAACCGACTGCTCACAGCCAGTCCGGCGGCGTCATCCTGTGGGTTGACGATCCGCGAGCCGGTTGAGAGCCGGGAGAGGGAGGTGGTCAGGTTTCGCTGGGACGTGTCCAGCATGCGGGCGCCAAGCATGGCGGCCAGGTTCGTGTTAATTACCATTTCGACAAATCCGTTTGTCTTTTACAGCATTGGCATCCGTGCCGCTGATGAACCTTTGTGATCGGTGATTCAAAAACCGTTGAGGAACCGTTCCCCGTGCAACGCCACCACTATCGGCAGCGAACGGTTTTCCTTTAGGGATAAATTGAACTTTTTACGCCCACCCGCAAGGAATCACCTTGTTTTCCGGGGGCGTTTGCCCTTTTTGAGCAGCGAGCGGAGGGTGGCCAGATTCGCGATGTCCTCGTGCAGATCGGGCGACTTCGGCGTCTCGAGGCAGCCCGGCGTGTCGGCGAAACGCGCGTCGTTGACGATGTGCGCGAACGCCTTTTTGCCGATCAACCCGTGGCCGATGTGGTCGTGCCGGTCCACGCGCGAATTGAGATCCGTCTTCGAGTCGTTGAGGTGAAACGCCAGCACCTGCTCCAAGCCGATCATCTCCCTGACCTCGTCGATCGCGGCGTCCCAGCCCTTGGGCGTACGGATGTCGTAGCCGGCAGCAAAGAAGTGCGCCGTGTCGAGGCAGACGCCAAGCCGCTCCGGCTGCTTGACGCGCCCGAAAATATCGGCGAGATGCTTAATGCGGTGGCCAAGGCAGGTACCCTGCCCGGCGGTATTCTCAAGCGCGATGCGCACCGGAGATTTTTTCGTGGCGCGGAAAATTTCGTTCAGCGCCCGCGCGATGCGCTTCACGCCCCGGTCGTCCCCTTGGCCAAGGTGCGCGCCGGGGTGCAGCACGAGAAAAGGCACGCCCAGCGTCGTGGCAATCTCGATCTCCCGCGTGAGCGACTCGATCGACTTGTCGCGGTTGTCGCCGTCCGGCCCGGCGAGGTTGATGAGATAACCGGTATGGCCGAACACCGTCCCCACGTCGCCCTTGGCCAACTCCGTCCGGAAGCGCTCCGCGTCGTCCGGCTTGGGCGGCTTGCCGAACCACTGCATGTTGCTCTTGACGAAAATCTGCGTGCTTTGGCAGTCCACCGAGCGGGCACGCTCGATGGCCTTCCAGGCACCGCCTGCAGCGGACATGTGGGAGCCGAGTTTCATTCTCACGCCGACCGGCTTGGCCAAGCGGCCGCGCAGCATGAACGCCACCCCCCAAGCCGTAAAGCGCCGACCGCCAGCACCGAATGCGCTTGGCCAAGGGGGTGGGAGTTTCTACTCTCGGCTGGCCAAGCGAGTGCCCCTGCTCATGAGCGATCCGACCCACGAACCGCCTTCCGCTGACTCTTCCGGTAACCCGGAGGTTTTTGATGATGTCGTGGTGGGCATTTTCCGCACCTCGGAGGAGGGCCGCTACATTTATGCCAACCACCGGTTGGCGGAGCTTTACGGGTACGACTCCCCGGCGCAGCTGATCGAGGCCATCGGGGACATCGAGGGTCAGCTGTACGTGGAGTCCAAGCAGCGGGATTTGTTCCTGGAACTCATCCAGCAA
>CAUZVJ010000182.1:0-5505 GCA_963583225.1 Verrucomicrobiia bacterium | reverse complement strand
CGGTAAATCCCGCGCCCGGTTTGCTGTTTGAAGATCGTGCCCACCGCGTTGAAGTCCCAGTTGTTGTAATACCAAAACGTGCCTGACGCGTGGCTGCCGCGCTTGGGCCGCCGCGCCGCCATGCCTTGGGTCTCGTACAGCGCGGGGTGGTACACGCCTGAGCGCGCCTTGAGCAGGTCGGCGACGGTGGCCTTTTTTTCGGCGGCGGTGAGCGCCGGCGCGTTGTCGTCGATGCCCAGTTCGCCGAGCGTGCTGGTGCGCTTGATTTTGCCGGACGCCACGTGCGGCCCGTACAACGCGCTGAGAATGCTCTTGCGCATCGAGTGGCATTTGAACGGCCGCCTGGTCTCGCCCCACTCGTCGACGACCTTGCCGCCCTGCACAATCATCACCGCAGCCGTCTTGGTGGTGGCGGTGTATTCGCGGGCGGCTTTCAGCTTGGCCGCTGACCAACCGGCCGCTTCCGGCGTTGGCCAACGCACCCACTCGGTGCCGGGGAACACCTTGGCCCCGGCGTGCGGAAATCGGTCGGCGGCGTGCGCTTGGCCAAGCGCGAGCAACGACAGCAGGCCAAGCGCGGCGGCTTGGCTCCGGAAAAAAAGTTTACTCTGCGAGGGGATCATGCTGCTCTCGCCGCAGCATTCAGTTCAAGCCTCATGCCGTCAATTCGTTTCACTCTCACGCTTATCTGCCTTGCCCTGCTGCCGGGCCTGCCCGCCGCCGCCCCGCCCTTGGCCAAGCGGGTGGACGAGGCCATGCGTGATGAGATGGCACGGCAGGAACTGGTCGGCTTGGCCGTCGGCGTCATTCAAGACGGGAAAATCACGCACCTCAACGGCTACGGCTTGGCCGACCGCGAGCAGCGCGTGCCGGTGACGCGGCAGACGATGTTCCGCTGGGCGTCCATCTCCAAGTCGCTCACCGCCGTCGCGGCGATGCAGTTGTGGGAGCGGGGCAAACTGGATCTCGAACGCGAGGCTCGCCGGTACGTGCCGGAGTTCCCCGACAAAGGCGCGCCGATCCGCGTGCGGCACTTGCTCTGCCACCAAGGCGGCATCGTGCATTACTCCAACGGCAAAGTCATTCGCACCAAGCGTGACTACCCGGTGGCGCACCCGTTCGAGAATGTGATTTTTGCGCTGGACGATTTCAAGGAATCGCCGCTCGTGAACGCGCCGGGAGAAAAATACTCGTACAGCACACGCGGCTACATGCTGGCGAGCACCGTCGTCGAGCGGGCGGGCGGGAGGAAGTTCGCCGATCAAGTCCGCGACCGCATCGCCAAGCCGCTGGAGATGGCAACACTGCGACCCGACTACCAGTGGGAGGACATCCCCGATCGCGCCGTGGGCTATCGCCGGCACGGTAGCAAGGTGGGCGTCTCCACCGACACCGACGTGAGTTGGAAACTCGGCGGCGGCGGCTTCATCTCGAACATCGACGACTTGGCCAAGTTCGCCGCCGGGCTGCTGAACCACCGCCTCGTCAAACCGGCCACGCGCCAAAAAATGTGGACGCGTCAGTCGACCCGCGACGGCAAGCCAACGGCGTACGCGCTTGGCTTCAGCCACAAACATTTCCGGGAGGGCGAGTTGCACAACTGGAGCGCCTCGGGTACCGGCACGGAGATCGTCGGCCACAGCGGTTCGCAGGAAAAAACCAAGACATGGATGGCCCTGCTGCCGGGGCGAAAACTGGGCGTGGTGTTAATGAGCAACTCCGAATACGCCAATCCGCGTAAACTCGCCGCGCGGTTGCTGGAAGTCGTCATGCCGCAGGACACGCCACCGCCCGGGCGATGACAAAACGGATGGAACGATACCTGTGCATCAGGCCGGCTTGAACTGTGGATTGCCCCCGAAGGTCAACTACGATAGCGCTGGCGAAATTTTAACGGAGTCTGCCCGATGTGTTTTCGGAAAGCCTGCGTGAAGGCGCGGAAGCTTTCCGGCGAGTTCATCCAGCGCCGCCTGGATTCCATTGACCCTTAACCAATGGGCCGGAATATTGACTTAACCCAACGCGATGGAGCGCCAACCGAACGCGATGGAACGGCGATCCAACGCGATGGAACAGCGACCGAACAGGCTGGGTCGATGCTCCTGCCTCATAGGATCAACGACCCATCCCTCCGGAACAGTGCCCCGGAGGGTTGTTCCGATGCACCGCCCGGTTGGGTTGTTGACCAAAATGACGTTGGCAGTCGAGGATATCGAACTTTTTTTGATGTTTTTAGTTTAATCGGGCGGAAATTGTGTTTGAATCCAAACAAAAAAAAGGTGCCGGTTATCGATGGGCATCCATCCGCAATTGGAAACATATTTCGACAACAAGAATCTCATCAATCGCTCAATCCTATTTTTTGGGGGCCGACGTGTCGGCTAGAATCCAGACCAATATGAAAATGCATCGCCAAAGCGCGTTCACCCTCATCGAGTTGCTGGTGGTGATCGCCATCATTGCCATTTTGGCAAGCCTGCTTCTTCCGGCGCTGGCCCGGTCCAAGGCCAAGGCGAACAATGTCAAGTGCATCAGCAACCAGAAACAGATCGGCTTGGCCTTCATGATGTACGCGGGGGACAACGATGAGTCCTATCCAACGCTCACCAACTGGGCGACTTCCGGTGGAAAACAAGGGAAGAGCAGCCTCTACAGCGGAACAACAACCCCCCAGCGCAGGCCGCTGAACAAATATGCGGCATCGGTCGGGGTCTTTTTATGCCCATCGGACAGGGGGGATTCACTGCACAACATCGATCATTGCTACAACGCATGGGGAACCAGTTATCTGCCCCAATTCGCCCATGATTCGTTCAGGGTGAAGATGGTTTGCGGCGTGCAAAATGACCGGAACAGCCGTTCCATCAAGTCAGGACAAATAGCCAGGAGTCCCTCGAACAAAATCATACAGGGCGACTGGACATGGCACCCCAACCGCACCAAGGACAATCCCAAATACCTCTGGCACACCGTCCGCGGGCAATTTCGCAATAACATCCTGTTCGGGGATGGACATGTTAATTTTTTCAAGTTTCCCAACGAAGCTCCCGGCTGGATTTGGTCTCCCCCTCCAAATCCCTCATGGAAATGGTGGTGAACCCATCACACACACCCGATGAAAAGCGATAAAGAGAATTGGCAATAAGATCGTCATTATGAAAACACCCAGACGCAGCGGCTTCACCCTCATCGAACTCCTGGTCGTGATTGCCATCATTGCCATCCTGGCCGCCCTGCTGTTACCCGCGTTGTCGCGCGCCAAGGAAAAAAGCAAGAGAGCCGTCTGCAAGTCCAACGAGCGTCAGATCACACTGACGATCCTCATGTATGCGGGTGAGAATGAGGGCAGATTCCCGACGGGACTGCGCAACAACAATATGTCCCACTACACATTTATCAGCGACAAGGTGTTCCTCTACCTTCGCGACAAGGGCAGTCTGTCCACCAATTCCTTTTCCTGCCCCAACAAGCAGGAGTGGTTTCGCCGGGGATCGGTTGGTTATCGTCTCGGCTACTACTACCTGTGGGGGCATAAGACCCCGAAACAGCCCAAGAACTATTCGCCGCCGCCGCTGGGCTCCACCACACCGATACACTGGGACTCTCCCAACCGGGACACCGACCCGCCGGGCTGGGCCATGATTGGCGACGTGGTGGAAAAGGGAACCTTTACACCCCCGGTAACCTCCAGCCCGCACGGCCCCGGGGGCAGTGTCATCAGCAAATTCAACTCCTTTCCCGAGCCGGGGAAAATCGGGTCGGAAGGCGGCAACGTGGGCTATGTCGATGGATCGGTGCAATGGGTCAACCAGGCCATGATGAGGCCCCATAACGCGACCATTCCCGCCGGGCGAATCATCGGCTACTGGTGATGCAATGAATAGAAACGTATCGAACAGGGATGATAACCACCGGAATCATGGCTCGATCGATGGAAGGATTTGCCTTCACCATAATCAGGAAGGACAGGAAATATCTATTAGTCAAATGAACACAATCCAAAAGATGTTGGCACGAACCGTGACACGGACGCATTTCTCTCGGACAAAGCAGTGGATTCTGCCGGCGCTTGCGCTGGGCCTGATCACGGCACAATCAACGGCTCAAACGTTCACCGGGGAAGGCAACTGGAAGAACGAGGTAAGCATCTTGATGCTTTTGTCGTGAGCATCCTGAAAGTATTTGTAGTCGGAAGATATTCGTAGCCGAAAAAACACAACTAAAAACACAACTATAAAGTACATTATCATCAACAAAATGCGTAGGGTAGGGTTTCTCCTTTGTGGGCTTGCTCTTATGGCAAGTTTCAACCTTCTTCAGGCTCAAAACGGGGGAGAACCTCGATACATCACGATCAGTTCGGATTCAATTGTCCCTGATTCAACTAAGGGTGAGCCTGGGTTTATTGCCAACATTACCCAGATTTCAACTGAACAAACCGGAAAATATACTTTGCCTCCACAGAGTATGCATGGCAATAGGGTGGTCAATGCCGAGAAACAGCTTAACGGCGAGTACATTGACAAGGACTTTGAGGAGCCATACCTGAACGAAGCGGATCTGGAAGCAGATGTGGCCTGGAGTTACTTCCCCATCATAGTGGAGTACGTGAACCAGGGCCAGAATGCCTTTGAAGGTGGGGCTGAACATGGCAACTTCACCTCGGCCAACGGCTACCCGGATGAGGAAATCCCTGGCATTCCTGGTTGGAATGATTCCGTCGATGGCATCGTGGGCGAGTACCTTGCATTGCTGCAATTGGATGTAGGTGCTTATACCCTGGGCGTGAACTCTGACGACGGTTTCAGAGCCACCATCGGTGCAAACTACAACGACATTTTGACCCAGGAAATCGGGGTTTTCGAGGGCGTCCGAGCTGCAGCTGATAGCATTTTTAACATTTTCGTTGAAAAAGCCGGCCTGTATCCGTTCCGCGTTCTTTGGTTCGAGAATGACGGCGATGCCAGCATTGAGATTTTCTCCATGGTAGATGGAGAGAAGGTTCTGATCAACGATCCTGACGTGGAAGGGTCGATCAAGGCGTATACCCCGAAAGGAGCGACTGTGGATGAGTCAATAACAGAAAGGGATGCGTCCACCGGCCGTGCAGCTGTGGTTTCGATCATGCCGGCTCCGGGCAAGATAAGGGTTGAATCCAGCTCACCGATTGAAGTCGTGATTGAAAATGGTTCAGCGACCGCGGTGGATCAGTCTTCAGTCAAGATGAGCCTGAATGGGAAGGATGTTGCTGCGGATGTGTCCAAGAGTGGTGACATCGTGACGATCAGCTACACTGGAGGTCTGGCGGCGGAAGCCAATACAGCCATCGTATCCTTTAAGGAATCCAACGGTGTTGAACGCTCCACCGAATGGAGTTTTGAAGTGTATGAGGCAGGAGCTGCTCCTGCTGGTATTATTTGGACCGGTGCCAACGGGACTGACATTTTCGACGAGGGGAATTGGGATCTGAGCAACTCAAACGTGACGTTGATTGATCCTAACGTC
>CAUZVJ010000181.1:0-5514 GCA_963583225.1 Verrucomicrobiia bacterium | reverse complement strand
CGCACAAGGTTTTCGCCGACAAACTCGGCTTGGCCAACGCGGCGCTGCCCGGCCGCGACGGGGTCTGGGTGATGCACACGCCGCACCTGCTGTTTTATCCCGACCGCAATGCCGACGACATCCCGGACGGCGACCCGGTGGTGCATCTGGCCGGCTTCGGTTTTGAGGACACCCACTCGGTGGCCAACGGCATTGCTTGGGGGCCGGACGGCTGGCTGTACGGCGCGCAGGGCAGCACGGTGAGTTGCCGCGTCACCCGGCCCGGCATCGATCCGCCGGGTGCGCCGGGGGTTCACTTCGAGGGCTGCATGGTTTGGCGCTACCACCCCGAATCGCGCGAGTTCGAGATTTTCGCCGAGGGCGGTGGCAACGTGTTTGGGCTGGAGTTTGACGCCGATGGCCGGTTGTTCTCCGGTCATAACGGCGGCGGCACGCGCGGCTTTCATTATGTGCAAAGCGGCCTCTACCTCAAGCAGGGCAAAAGCCCGGGCAAGTTCGGGCCGCCGGACAATCCGTTTGCGTTCGGCGAAATGCCGATGATGCCCGGCGGCAACATCCCGCGTTTTTCCCACAACGTCATCGTCGTCAACGGCTCCGCCATGCCGGACGCGTGGCAGGGCAAACTCCTCGGCGCCGACCCGCTGCATCGTCACTTGGTGCTGAGCGAACGCAGCGTGCGCGGCGCATCGTTCACCACGCGCGACATCGGTTTTCCGGTGAAAAATTCTGACGTCGCCTTCCGGCCGGTTTACATGGCCAACGCCCCGGACGGCTCGCTGCTCATCGCCGATTTTTATGAGCGCTACATCGCGCACGGCCAACATTACCAAAGCCAGATCGACCCCACCTCCGGCCGCATTTACCGACTGCAAGCCAAGGCCAAGCCGCTCGTCGCCGACACCAATCTTCGCGCAAAAACCGACGCGCAACTCATCCAACTTTTGGCACACCCGAACAAGTGGCATCGGCAGACCGCCGTGCGTCTGCTTGGCAAACGCGCCAACGACGCGACCAAGGCCAAGCTGCAAAAACAGATCAAAACCGGGACAGGCCGGGCCGCTCTGCATGGACTGTGGGCACTGCACCAAGCCGGTGGCCTCGACGACGCTCTCGCCGCTGAACTGCTCGAGCACCCGTACCCGCACGTCCGCGCCTGGGCCGTGCGGCTTCGTGGCGACGAGAGCGAACTGTCCGCCGGTTTTTTCGATGCCGTTCGCCGCTTGGCCAAGCGTGAGGGGCATCCCGAAGTCCGCTCGCAGATTGCCGGCACGGCAATTCGGCTTCGGCGCGACCAGGCGCTTGGCCTGACCGCCGCGCTGCTCCGCCGCTCCGCCGATATCGATTGCCCGTTCATCCCGATGCAATGCTGGTTGGTGCTCGAGAGGCATTGCGAAAACGATCGCGCCGCCGTGCTTAGGTTGTTCCGTGACCCGGATTTTTTTCGTGAACCGATGGTCGAGCGGCACATCCTCGAGCGACTCATGCGCCGCTTGGCAGCCCGGGGCCGACAGGACGATTTCATCGGTTGCGCTGGGTTGCTGAAAAACGCGCCGACCCAGCTGCACCGCGACAAGTTGATGGCCGGTTTCAGCAAGGCACTCGAAGGTCAGGCGTTGCCGCGACTGCCGGATGAGTTGCTCGCGCAACTGCGGCAACTCGACAACCCGACGCTGGTGTTGCGCGTGCGTCTGGGCGACTCCGCTGCGCTTGGCCAAGCGCTGTCCGTCATTGCCGACACCGCCAAGCCGGCCAAGGATCGGGTCGAACTCATCCGCGCCACGAGCGATGCCGGGGCAGAAGGGTTGCAGCAATCTCTGCTGAGCTTGGTGCAACACGAGTCCAACGCGAGTGTACTCTCGGCGGGACTGTTGGCGTTGCAACGATTCGCTGCCGATTCGCTTGGCCAAGCGGTCGTGGAGCGTTACACGAAATTTCCCGCAGCAGCCAAGCCGGCGGCGATTTCATTTCTTGCCAGCCGCACCGAGTGGAGTCGCCGGTTGTTGGCCGCTGTCGAGTCGGGCCGCTTGGCCAAGCGCGATGTGCCGCTGCCAACCGCCGAGGTTTTGCTGAACCACGGCGGCAAAATCGCCGCGCAGGCGAGCCGGCTTTGGCCAAGCGCCGGCCGGGCAGCGACAGGCCAGGCGGCGGAGATCGCACGGGTGCGCGCGGTGGTTGAGCGGCGGCCCGGCAGCCCGTACCGAGGGCGCGAATTATACATGCAGCGCTGCTCCGCCTGTCACAAGTTGTTCCACATTGGCGGCCAGATTGGGCCGAATCTCACTCATTATCAGCGGGACGATCTCGACACGCTGCTGCCGAGCATCCTCGATCCCAGCCGCGAAATCCGCGAGGGCTTCGAGCAGATGCAGGTGCGAACCCGCGACGGGCGCCTGCTCAGCGGCTTCCTGACCGACCGCACCGACAAGCTGCTGATCCTGCGCGGCATCGACGGAGGCGACGCAGTGATCAAGCAGTCGCAAGTCGAGTCGTCAACCGTCAGCCAACGAAGCCTGATGCCGCAGGGGTTGCTCGCCGGCTTGAGCGACCAGCAACTCCGCGACTTCTTCGCCTACCTCCGCATCTCCCAGCCGATCCGGAATTAGTTCGGCCATTTTACCCAATGATTGCCAAGCGCTTGGCCTTGGGCGCATAGTGGGCGAGGGATGAGTAAACAGTTTTACCTCACCACGGCCATCGACTACGTCAACGGGGAACCTCACCTCGGTCACGCTTACGAAAAGGTCATCACGGACATCATCGCCCGGACGCATCGCAGTCTCGGGCAGGAGGTGTTTTACCTGACCGGCCTCGATGAGCACGGCCAAAAAGTGCAGACTGCCGCCAAGGCCGCCGGCAAGGATCCGCAGGCGTACTGTGATGAGTTTGCGGCAATTTGGGAGGCGTTTGCGGCTCGGCTGAACCTGACGCACGGCGACTTTGTCCGCACATCGTCGGAACGCCACAAGGTGTTTGTGCGTGCGGTGCTGCAAAAGCTGCACGACGCCGGTCATTTTTATCAGGCGGAGCATCGCGGGTTTTACTCGGCGCGGCAGGAGACTTTTTTGACGGAGAAAGACCGGCGTGAGGACGGCACGTTCGATCCGATTTACGGCGACGTCACCGAGTTGGCGGAACACAATTATTACTTCAAGCTTGGCGAACATCAGCAGTGGCTGATCGACCATATCGAGGCCAACCCTGACTTCGTCCAACCGGAAACGCGCCGCAACGAAGTGCTTGGTTTTCTGAAAAATAACACGCTCGAAGACCTCTGCATTACGCGTCCCAAGGCGCGGCTCGAGTGGGGCATCCCGCTGCCGTTCGACGAGGATTACGTCACCTACGTTTGGTTCGATGCGCTGAGCAATTACGCCAGCATCCCGGCGGCGCTCGGCGACGAAGCTGTGGCTGGGCCGATCGGTCTCAAGGCCAAGCCGGACGCCCCGTCGCTCTGGCCGGCGGACATTCATGTCATCGGAAAAGACATTCTCAAATTTCACGCCGTCTATTGGCCGATCATGCTCAAGGCGATGGGACTCCCGCTGCCCGGACAGGTGCTCGTGCACGGTTGGTGGCAGAAGGACGGCCAGAAAATGAGCAAGACCACCGGCAACGTGGTCGATCCGATCGCCGTGATCGACGAGTGGGGTGTCGATGCGTTTCGCTACTACTCCGTGCGCGAATTGGACATCGGGCCGGATGGAAACTGGACCGACGAAAGTTTTCAAGCCCGCTACTCCGCGGAGTTGGCCAACGGCTTGGGCAACCTCGTCAACCGCTCGCTTTCGATGCTCAACCGTTATTGTGGCGGCACGCTCGAGGCGACCTCCGACGAACTGGCTGCCGACGCCGAAAAATGGATCGCCGAGGCGCGCAAAAATTACGAGGCGCACCATCTGCAGGCGGCACTTGTGAGCGTTTGGGGATTGGTCGATCGCGCCAACCAATACGTCGAGCAGACCGCACCGTTCAAACTGGCTAAGCAGGAGGGCCAAGCCGATCGACTCAACGAGGTGCTCTACAATTTGGCCGAGGCGTGCCGGATTTTGGCGGTGCTGCTCTGGCCCGTGATCCCCGAGACGGCTGAGAAAATCTTCGGGCAACTTGGCATCGCCGGCTCGCCGGCGAACTTCAGCTTGGCCAAGTGGGGCGGCTTGGCCAAGGGCCACACCTGCAACAAGCCAACGCCGCTCTTCCCCCGCAAAGACCTCGAGAAGAAGTAAAGTGACGAAGAGCAACCAACTGGCGGGCGGGTTTGGGTGGAGTGACGCTTCCCGCCTGACCGAGGCGCAACATCGCAGCCGAACCTGGGCCGTGGTGCTGCCGGCCACGGTGATTCCCCTGTTCGGGGCGTTGCTTTATTTCGTCTTTGCCAAGGGGGTGGGCCTGGCGCAGGTGGCCTATTCCGGCACCAAGCTTTTCACACTGGTGTGGCCGCTCATCGCGGTGCTTTGGATCCTGAAACACCGCATCGAGCGGCCGGCCTTGGGGGACATGCGCCATTGGCGAACGCTGCCGTTGGGACTCCTCGCGGGTGCGGGCATCGTGGGGTTGATGTTTCTGCTCATGCAAACCCAATGGCTCGGCGAACCGGTTCGCGCTAATGCGGATCGCATCAATGAAACCCTCACCGGCGTTGGCCTGAACCGGGCCAACTACTGGGTTTTTGGCGTTTGCCTTGCCGTGCTGCATTCGCTGCTGGAGGAATATTACTGGCGCTGGTTTGTCTTTGGCGGACTGCAGCAGTTGATGCCCGCCGGCTTGGCGCACGTGCTCGCCGGTGCGGCCTTCATGGGCCATCACGTGGTGATCGTGCTGCAATTTTTCCCGGTGCCACTCGCCCTCTTTCTCAGTTTTTCAATTGGCATTGGCGGCATGATCTGGAGCTGGATGTACGTGCGCCAAGGCTCCCTGCTGGGCGTGTGGCTCGCCCACATCATTGTCGATTTCGGCATCCTCACGATCGGGTACCAACTGCTGTTCGGCACCGCGTCACCGGTGAATTAACCGGTGGACGCGTACGCACTCCACCTCCCCATCTTTTCCTTCCGGCCTCGACATTCAATCCCCGCTTGGCCAAGCGCTTGGTTGTGCGGCTTGGCTTGGCGCGGTAGCGTGCCGGGACGGCGATGAAAAAATGGACTTGGTTTTTTTGTGGACTCATCATGGTAGGCACGACCTTGGCTGAAGACAGCCCTCGGCGACCGCCGATTCTCGATGACCCGTTCCTTTGGCTCGAGGAAGTCGAGGGCAAACGCGCGCTCGATTGGGTGGCGCAACGCAACGGCGAATCTCTCGCCGAACTTCAGGCTGACCCACATTACGAGCGCTTCCTCGCGCAGGCCGAGGCGTTGCTGAACGCGAAGGACCGCATCCCGTACGGCTCGATTCGGGGCCGGCATATTTACAATTTTTGGCGGGATGCCGAGCACGTCCGGGGCATCGTTCGCCGGACGTCGCTGGAGTCGTACCGCACGGCCGAGCCGGAGTGGGAGACGGTGCTCGATGTCGATG
>CAUZVJ010000180.1:0-5536 GCA_963583225.1 Verrucomicrobiia bacterium | reverse complement strand
CTCCGACCGTGCCGACCCCTGGACGCGCATGTCATACGCCGGCCCAAACCAACCGGTTGCCCCGACGGATGACCCTTACCAAATGTACCAGAAGCTCTACGGCCAACTACGCGACAGGGACAGCTTGTTGAGCATATTGGACGAGGTGCGGGACGACCTGAAACGTGTCTCCAAAAAAATCAGCGCCGAGGATCGGCGACTGCTTGAGGAACACGCCGGGTTCGTCCGCCAGATGGAACAGGAGTTTGGCCGTGCCGACAGCAACGCTCTGGCCAGCAACCCGCCGAAGTTCGAGGCCGGCATCACCAACCAAAACGACAATGTCCCGCGCCTGAGCCGGATGCAGATCGACCTGATGGTGAACAGCTTCGTCAACGACTTCGCGCGAGTCGGCACGCTGCAATACACGAAGTCGGTTGGCCAAGCGCGGATGAACTGGCTCAACATCAAGGACGGCCATCACGGTCTGTCCCACGAGTCCGACAAAAACGAGGATGCCGTCGACAAACTCACGCGCATCAACAAGTGGTTCGCCGGTGAACTGGCCTACTTGGCCAAGCGCTTGGCCGAGATCCCCGAGCCGGGCGGCAGTGGCAGCCTCCTCGACAACACCACCATCTTGTGGACCAATGAACTGGGCAAAGGCAACAACCACACGCTCAGAAACATTCCGTTTGTCCTGCTCGGCGAAGGACTTGGCTTCAAAACCGGCCGCTCACTGGACATGAAAGGCGCCGCCCACAACCGCCTGCATCTGGCCTTGGCCCACGGCGTCGGACACCACCTCGAGACGTTCGGCAACAAAAAGCTAAGCCAAGGCGGCCCGCTCGACTTGGCGTAGGATGCTTGTCACCCGACTCCATTTCGTTAAAGTCCGCCCATCTCTTTCTTGGCTGTTTAAAGCCGCTAATGAATTTCAGGAGTTCCTTTCTTTGTGTGTTTATCGCTGCGTCTCAATTGGCGTTGGCCGATTCAACTAATCTGGACACCAATCCGGCCAAGTTCCCCACCCTGCCGGACGGTTTTCAAATCAGCCTCTTCGCCTCCGAGCCGATGGTCCGCAATCCGACCTGTATCGCCTTCGACCGCCTGGGCCGCGCCTTCGTTGCGCAAGGTCCGCAGTTCCGTTCCCCAAAAGAAAACACTCCCGGTGATTCGATCAAAATTCTTATCGACCACGATGACGACGGTGTTGCTGATGAAACCAAGACGTTCGCCAAGGGCTTCAACAGCATTCACGGCCTGGCTTGGAAAGGCCGCAGTCTCTACGTCGCCAACTCACCCGACTTCACCGTCGTGCGTGATACAGACGGGGACGATGTCGCCGATGAATACATCCGCATCTACACCGATCTCGGCAATATTGAGCACTCGCTGCACGGACTCAACTGGGGACCCGACGGCAAACTCTACATGTCCAAGGGAAACTCAAAAGGCCTCACGCAGCCCGGCCGGCTTGCGCCCAAACAATTCCGAGAACTCTGGGGGGTCGAGTCTCCGAAAAACTCTCCCGACCTGCCAACCGCAGAACGTTTCACCGCAGCCAACTACCGCAAAAGCTACCACAACCCGGCCGATGATTGGGGCCGCGAAGGCGGCGTGTTGCGTTGCGATCCAATGGGGGGGAACCTCGAAATCATCAGCCGCGGTTTTCGCAATCCGTGGGACATGGCGATGGACGATGGCTTTAATTTCATCGGCACCGACAACGACCAAAACGAAGGCGACAAAATTTTCATGCCGTTTTATGGCGCGCACTTCGGCTGGGGACACACGTGGAGTTACAACTGGACCGACGCCAGTCATCTGCCAACCGCACCGCACAGTGGGCCGTTCTTTCACGGCTCCGGCACCGGCGTCATTCACTACTCGCTGAACAAATTTCCGGAAAAATATCGCAACGTGTTTTTCATCAACGACTGGGGGCGCAAGTGTACCTATGTCATGCGCAATCGTTGGGACGGCGCACTGCTCCGCAGCGTCACGGGAGACGAACCGCTCGAGATTTTCGCCGACGCAAACAACTCGCTCTACAAGCCAACGGATATCGAAATCGGCCCTGACGGCGCGTTGTGGGTACTCGGGTGGGGCGACGAATACGGCGTGAAATGGAACGGCGATCCCAAACTCGAAAACCAAGCCAACGAAGGCCGCATCTTCCGCATCTGGCACAGGGACAACCCGCCGGACAGGCGAACGCAATGGCGCTTGGCCAAGCGCAGCAAACCAATCAACGCATGGACGACCGGCGAGTTGATCGATGACCTTGGCCACCCGATCGCCGGTTGGCGTGTTGATGCCCAGGACAAACTCGTCCATCGAGGCAACAAAGCCTTAAGAGCGATTCTTGCCCGGCTCGATTCCAACTCAAACCGAGCCCAGGAAACGTGGCTGGTTTGGACGCTGGCCCGACTGCTGCCCGGCAATCTGCAGATTGATCGCGAACTCATCCGCTTGGCCAATGGCCGTGAAAATCTCAACCAACAGATCCAAAGCCTCCGCGCCTTGGCCAAGCGCTGGAACAACGCGCAGAACAAGGCCGAAATCACCGATGCTCTCAAGCAGGCGCTTGGTCACGAAAATGCCAGAGTCCGTTTCGAAGCCGTACAGGCCATTTGGCAAACTCGTTCAACGATGCTGTTACCGGAGATCGTCAAACTGGTTGCCAGCGAAAAAGATCGCCTGACATTTTATTCTGCGTGGGGCGCGATGCGTGATCTTTTATCCGCCAACGAACTTCGACCAATGCTGAAAGACCAACGCGCCGGCGTGAGACGCTCCGCACTGTTGGCACTGCTCGACCACCAGCAGGTCACACCCAAGGAAGCCAAGATGCTGATCAACGACCCCGACGCCGGAGTCGCCACAGTCGCAGCGCTGTTCCTCAGCAAAGTCGAACAGAACATGGCCAACCTGCTGGAAGTCACCCCGAATGGAGGCAGATTTGTCGGCACTCAAACCATAACCATCAAAGCCAACATCAATCACACGCAGGTTCGCTACACACTTGATGGAAGTGAACCCAATGGCCGCTCGAAAACTTATCGCGAACCTTTCTCCGTAAGCGAATCTGTCCGGTTGCTCGCTGCGATGTTCCGCGATGGGGAGCGAGTTGGCCCGCTCGTCAAACTCAATTTCCAAAAAACCGGCCTGTCCGAAATCACCGCCCAAGTTGTCGAGTTGGAAAAGGCGTCAACCAAGCGAACGATGATGCTCTCCGGCAGTTTGAGTGAAGGGGCCAAGGTGTACATTGATCGCAGATACCTATTCACCGAGATCCCAGAGTCGTTGCGGGGCTCAATTTATTTGATGACCCGCAACGACGATTCCGGCTCGCGGGGTGAGGGCTTGGCCAGACTCTCTGTGCTTTGCCTTGTCGATGTTTACATCGCCCACGACAAACGCATCGGGAATGCAGTCAAGCCAAAGTGGCTTGAGCGCTTCAACAAAACCGGGCGGCAGATCATAACCAACGACACAACGTTCGACCTGTTTCATAAACGGTTCAAGCGCGGCGAAACCATCGTCATCGGCGGCAACTCGACCGACGGCACCGATGCCGGCAAATCCAACTACATAGTCGTTTTCGACCAAGCGCTAACCGACCCACAGCCGAAACCGGTCGCAGCCGACGACGTGCTTGCCGCCCTTGGCCAAGCGGATCCGGGCCGCGGGCGGCATATATTTTACAGCAAGCAGGGATCGCTATGCTTCACCTGTCACCATATCGACGGCGACGGCACAAACTTTGGCCCGGAGTTGAGCGGCATCGGCGCACGGGACAACGCGGCCACGATTCTTCAATCGATCTTGGAACCCAACGCCCGCTTGGTCGAAGGTTACCGAACCCACATCGTCCAAACCAGAAACGGCAAAACCTATGCCGGCATGGCATTGGAGGAGAGCGGACTGACTTTCAAACTCGGCCTTGCCACCGGGCAGTCTGTCACGCTCGACAAAAAACAGATCGTCAAGCGCGAAAGCATCAACGTCTCCCCCATGCCAGCAAGTTACAGCGTCATGATGAATGCGCAGCAACTCGCAGACCTCGTCGCGTACCTCGTCACTTGCAGGGACTCAACCGCACCCACAGTCAACTCAACCGAAAACAAAAAGGAACATCCCGACGGAATTCGTTTCAGCGAGAAAGAGGGACAGGTTGAAGTGCGAATCAGCGGCCGCTTGGTCGCCACTTATGTTTATGATGACCCGGTGACGCTTCGACCTTATTTCAAAAACGTGAAGACACTCGGCGGCACTCAGGTCACCCGCAACAACCCTCCTCTCGACGGGATCGACTCCGACGATCATGCCTCGATGCACCCCGGTATCTGGATGGCATTTGGCGACATTTCCGGCTCCGACTTTTGGCGCAACCGGGCGCGAGTCGTTCACGAACAATTCACAACCAAGCCAAGCGGCGGGAAAACCGACGGACGATTTTCCGTGCTCAACCGCTTCGAAACCAATGATGGTGAATTGATCTGCCGCCAGCGGGTCACGCACACGATCCGCTTGGCCAAGGGCGCGTGGACCTTGAGTTACGATTGCGGATTCTCCTCCGACCGCGATTTCTACTTTGGCGATCAGGAAGAGATGGGGCTGGCTGTGCGCTTGGCCACGCCGTTAATCGAAAAGAACGGCGGTCAACTCCGGAACAGCGTCGGTCAATTCAGCGCTAGAAACACCTGGGGCCAGCCAGCCATTTGGTGCGACTACTCCGGGGAATTCAGTGGACGCTGGGCCGGCATCACGGTTGTCTCCAGAGGCAACGCGCCGCGAATTCCGTGGTGGCACAATCGCGATTACGGCCTGATGGTTGCCAATCAATTTGGCCGCAACGCCATGAAACAAGGCGGTGTGAGTTTATTATCGGTAAAAGCTGGCAGCACACTGCAACTTGAATTCACCGTGATCATCCACGAACACAGGGATGTAAAACCGAGCGATCGCCCCAGACTACTTGAGCAATTGGTCGGCGAAAATTAATCCGTGTTACGCCAAAAGATCGTGCACGACCCGGCCGTGGACGTCGGTCAACCGGAAGTCGCGGCTGGCGAAGCGGTGGGTGAGTCGCTCGTGGTCGAACCCCATAAGATGCAAAATCGTCGCGTGCAAATCGTGCACGTGCACCGGGTTTTCGGCGGCCCGAAAACCGAACTCATCCGTCGCCCCGTAAATCGTTCCGCCCTTCACGCCGCCACCGGCGAGCACCATCGAAAAGCCTGCGGAGTTGTGGTCACGACCCAGCTTTGATTTGCCGGCATTGGTGAGTTCAACCGTCGGCGTGCGGCCAAATTCGCCGCCCAAAATAATCAGCGTTTCATCGAACAACCCGCGCTCTTTTAAGTCGGTAATCAGCGCGGCGATGCCCTGCGAACATTCCTGCGCCAGTTTGCGATGATTCTTCTCGATGGCGTCGTGGTTGTCCCACGGTTGCCATTTGCCGTGCCAGACCTGCACGAAACGCACCCCCCGCTCGACCAACCTCCGCGCCATCAGCAACTGGCGCGCCTGCGTCGTTTTGCCGTAACGC
>CAUZVJ010000179.1:0-5551 GCA_963583225.1 Verrucomicrobiia bacterium | reverse complement strand
CCAGCAGCGAACTGTACTCGCTGCTCAAGCGTCCCGACGAAAAGGCGGTGACCGAGCGGGCGTACGAAAACCCGGTATTTGTCGAGGACCTCGTCCGCAACGTGGTGCTCCGGCTCAAGGCGCACGAACACATCACGTGGTACAAGGTCGAGGCCGAGAACTTCGAGAGCATCCACAACCACAACGTCTACGCCAGCATCGAGAAGGGCTGAGATGCTGAAACGGTTTTTTATCGCGTTGGCCATCGGCTTGGCTGCCCCGCATTTACCGGCGCAAATCAATGTCCAGCTCGAGGCGCTCAAGCGGTTGAAGGACATCGACCTCGACGCCAACCCGGCGGTCAAAAAAGTGGTGCTCGACCTCCTCGAGTCGTCGCGCGGGCAGGCGGCATTTGTCGAGCTCGTGCGTGACTTCAAGCTGCCCGGCCACGAAGCGGAGTTGCTGAAGTTCGCCCAGACGCATCCGGCCGACTCGACCGGCGTCGAGGCGATTCGCCTGCTGCTCAACGACAAAGGCTTGAAGCTGATCCGCACCGCCATCGACGGGGCGGATGCCATCGGCACCGTCACCGCGCTGGCCAACGCCCAAGCGCCCGAAGCCGGGCCGGTGTTGCTGCGCTTGGCCAAGGACGCAAAAAAGCCGCTGGCCCTGCGCACGATCGCTGTCAACGGACTCGCCAAGGCCAAGCCCGGCGCGGAGGCACTTTTGACCGAGGCCAAGGCCGGGCGGCTCCCGGCCGATCTCAACTTCGCCGCCGGTAACGCGCTTCGCACTGTTCGTTGGAAAAATCTGAGCGCCCAAGCGGCCAAGCTGTTCCCGCCGCCGCAAGGGCTTGGCCAAGCGTTGCCGCCCCTGGCCAAGCTCGTCGCGATGAGGGGCGACATCGCCAACGGCGAGAAAGTTTTCTTCCGGCCGTCGAGCACCTGCGCCACCTGCCATCAAGTCAACGGCAGGGGCATCGACTTCGGGCCGAAACTTTCCGGCATCGGCACCAAGCTTGGCCGCGAGGCGTTGTTTCTCTCGATCCTCGACCCCAGCGCCGGCATCTCGGTCGGCTACGAGGCGTGGCTGTTGAAAACGAAAAATGGTGCCGAGGCGATTGGCATCATCACCAGCCAGACGGACGACGAAGTGACGCTCAAGGTGCCCGGCGGCATTTCCATCACCTACAAGGCGGCGGACATCGTCAGGCGCACGCAGTTGCCGACCAGCATCATGTTGCCCGGTCTGCAAGCAACGATGACGCCGCAGGAACTGGTGGACTTGATCGCCTATTTGCACAGTCTCAAGCAGGCCAAGCAGTAGTCGGTGTCTTTACAAACCACCGGCGCTTGGCCAAGATTCGCGCATGAAAACCGCCCGCCCGGCACTGGCCGCCTTGGCCACTTTTTTCGTCGCTGACATGGCTCACGCCGCTCCGCTCACGTTCACGGCCCGCTCGCAGGCGCTCTCGGCGACCAGCGGCGGCAAATACAAACCGGTCGAAACCGAGGTCACTTGGGAGGCCTCCAAGACGGCCGTGGTGATCGTGGATATGTGGGACGACCACTGGTGCCCGAACGCCGCCAAGCGCGTCTCCGAAATGGCCAAGCCGATGAACGAAGTGCTCCGGCTGGCCCGTGAAAAGGGCATGCTCATCATTCACGCGCCGAGTTCCACGGTCGATTTTTACAGCGACGCCCCCTCCCGCAAACGAGCCCAGGACGCGCCGACCGCCAAGCCACCGGTCGAGTTGTCCAAAGACGTGCGCTGGGGCACCAACTGGTGTTGGCCAAACCAGTCCCGCGAGCCGGATCTGCCGATCGATGACACTGACATGGGCTGCGACTGCGAGGAGGAATACCCAATTCGCGAGGCGTGGACGCGCCAGATCGACCTCATCGCGATCGACTCCGAGCGCGACGCCATCACCGACAACGGACAGGAGGCGTACAACCTGCTCGCGCAGCACGGGATCGACAACGTCATCCTCATGGGGGTGCACCTCAACATGTGCGTGCTCGGCCGCCCGGTCGGCATCCGGCAAATGGTTGCCGTTGGCAAAAACGTCGTCCTCATGCGCGATATGACCGACACGATGTACAACCCCAAAAAGCGCCCGTTCGTCAGCCACTTCGCCGGCACCGACCTGGTCGTGCAGCATGTCGAGAAATTCTGGTGCCCCTCCATCACCAGCACCGCCATCACCGGCAAGGCTTCCTTCCGTTTCAAAAACGATCCACGGAAATAACCTGCTGCGGCTTGAAAATCAGGGCTTGAAATCAGGGCTTGAAATCAGGGCGGGGTTCGTTACGCTCACGCCCCGTTTTTCGCTAAAACGGATTCCCGATCATGCCTTTAGGAAACGATCTTCGCAGAGGAATGGCCATCAAACACAAGGGCGAGGTGGCCGTCGTGCTGGAGTGCCATCACCGCACCCCCCCGAAAACGCGTGCGTTTGTGCAGGCCTCGCTGCGCAGCATTCGCACCGGCAAATCGTTCGACACTCGCTTCAGTTCCACTGAGAAAGTCGACGTGATTCCGCTCGATCACCGCAAGATGGAGTACAGCTATCGCGACGGCGACGACTTCATTTTCACCGATCCGGAAACGTACGAACCGGTCACAGTGACGCCGGACCTCGTCGGAGATGCGGTGGATTACATGGTTGAAAACTGCCTGGTCGGGATCACGTTCATCGAGGGCGCTCCAGCCGTGATGGAGCTGCCGGCCAGCGTGGTGCTCACCGTGACCGACGCCCCGGAGGGCGTAAGGGGCGACTCCACCACAAACGTGATGAAAACCATCACTCTGGAGACCGGGAAGACCATCCAGGCACCGCTCTTCATCAAAAACGGCGAGCGGTTAAAAGTGGACACCCGCGAGGGAAAATACATGGAACGCGTGAACAAGTAGTCCGCCGTAAACGCTATTTTGTGGGCACCCCGCTTGGCCAAGCGGGGTGTTTTTTTTTGATCAAAACTCCGGCTCGAGCCTGGGCTTGTATTTGTATTTCTTGGCCAGGGCCTGCACGCCCCGGAGTGATTTCATGCCGCCGGTGCAGGATGGGTCGGAGAGGCAGGCGGCAGCGGCGCAGACGGCTGTCTCGAGGCACTTGGCCAAGTCCCATTCCTCGTGCAAGCCAAGCAGCATGCCGGTGCAGAAGGCGTCGCCCGCCCCGGCCGCGCCAACGATGTCCCTAGCCGGGATGCGCAACGAGGATTGCAGCACGTCTTCGCCCTTTCGCGTGCGCACGAACCCCCCCTCCGGAAAGTGGATCACCACCAGTTCGCCAACGCCCATCTGCAACAACGCGCCGGCGGCGTGCCGAAGCGCCACGGTGTCCAGCTTGCCGTCGTCCTGCCGGATCTTGAAACCGGCCGTCTTGCCGGCCTCGATTTCGTTCATGATGCAGTAGTCGGTGTATTGCAGTGCGGGGGTGATGACCTTGGCGAAGCGGTCGCTGTCCTCGCTCACGGCGTCGATGCTTGTCCGCAGCCCGGCCGCCTGCGCTGCCGCCAACAGCTTGGCCGCCTTGGTGCCGTGTTTTTTGTCGGGACTGTCCAACTCATCAAGCAGGAGCAGATAGCCGAGGTGAAAAAACCGGGCCTTGGTTTTTTTGAAATCCAGATCGCTGCCGTCCCAGAGCGCGTTGGCACCGCGGTTGTGAAAAAACGTCCGCTTGCCGCCCTTGGTCTCGGTCATGACATCGGTGTAGGAGGTCGGGGCATCGGAGGTTGCCTTGAGATGTCGGGTGTCGATCTTGTGCTTGGCGCAGTCGTCGAGAATCAGGTCACCAAAAGCGTCTTTGCCGACCAGCCCGGCTGCGGCGAGCGAGATGCCGACGTCGAGCTTGGCGAGGTCGACCAGCAAGTTGTACGGGGAGCCGCCCGTGCCGGTGACCGTGGCCCCGGTGATGTTGGCCAGTTGCTCCCGCTGGGGGTACACATCGATCATCTTCACCTGATCGATGATCCAGTTTCCACCAGCCAGAATCCCCTTGCGGACGGATGCTTTTGTCGCAGCGGACATTGTAAACGCGAACTCTGCCACCAGCACCACCCAAATACCAGTCCGGAGTTGCGTTAAATCAGTTCCAGCGTATCAGCCTCAACCTTGACGGCGGCCGCTTGGCCAATGAAATCAAGCCGCAATAATACCGTGGTCATCCCGAACCGCTCTTCCACCCAGCCTTCCTGCCCCCGCAGCGGGCCAGATCTGACAGCCACCCGGGTTCCCACCCCGATCGTCGGCTCGACGCGGATATCCACCTGCTGATCGAGTGCAAAAAGAATGTCGCTTAATTGCTCTCTAAACTCCTCCTGATCATGGACTACGAGCATATTGGCGACGTAGTTGCTCTGGATCGCCGCCTCTCTTGTTTGGCGGTTCAGCTGGAGAAAAACGTAGCCGGGGAACAGCGGCTTTTGGAACGTGACCACTTTGCCGCGATATTTCTTGGTGCTGCTGTAAGTCGGGAGGGTGGTGGAGAAGTTGTAGATTTTGCCATGCTCAACGAGCTTTTTTTCGCAGCGCGGACGCACGTGGGCCACGTACCAGTCCAACTCCGCGTCCTGCGGTGCCTGGGCGTCATCCGTGACCTCCGTGAGCTCCTCCATCTCGGCGCGGACGTTATCGAAATTATCTGGCCAAGACAACGGCGTAGTTGCGTTTGCCCCGGCGCAACAGCAGGTATTTGCCAAACAACAAGTCGCCCGACTGCAACTTGTGTTGCTCATCGTCAATGCGCCGGTTGTTCACATACACGCCGCCGCCTTTGACATCTTTCCGCGCTTGGCCGCGCGACTGGGCCAAGCCGGCCTCGTTCAGCAGCTCCGGCAGCCAAAGCCCCTCGCCGCCGAAACGGTCCAGCGCAATTTCGTGCGTCGGCACCTCGCCCGCGATCTCCCGAAACGTCGTCTCGGTGATGCCGTCCAACTCGCCGCCGAACAATATCTCGCTGGCGCGGATGGCCTCGTTCGCCGCCGCCTCGCCGTGCACTAATGCCGTGACCTCCTTGGCCAAGGTCTTGTGAGCGATGCGTGCTTGCGGTTGCTCCGCGTGCTGCTTGGCCAAGGCCTCGATCTCGTCGCGGTGCAGGAAGGTGAAAAAATTCAGGTACCGAACCACGTCGCGGTCATCGACGCGCACCCAGTATTGATAAAACTGGTAGATGCTCGTGCGGGCCACGTCGAGCCACACGGCGCCGGCCTCGGTCTTGCCGAACTTCGTGCCGTCTGCATTGGTGATGAGCGGCAGCGTCAGGCCAAACGCCTGGCGGTTTTGTCGGCGGTGGACCAGGTCGATGCCGGCAGTGATGTTGCCCCACTGGTCGCTCCCGCCGATCTGCAGTTCGCACTCGTGCTGCTTGAGCAAGTGATCGAAGTCCAGCGCCTGCAGGATCATGTAGCTGAACTCGGTGAAGCTGATGCCGACATCGCGATCCTCCATCCGCGCGCGCACGCTCTCCTTGGCCACCATGGCGTTGACCTTGAAATGCTTGCCGACGTCGCGCAGCACGTCGAGGAACGAGAGCGGCGCGGTCCAGTCGGCGTTATCAACGAGCAACGCC
>CAUZVJ010000178.1:0-5553 GCA_963583225.1 Verrucomicrobiia bacterium | reverse complement strand
CAGTTTTTTGGGCGATGTTTATCACACGTACAAGGGCGGCTCCGATTTCGCCGGGCTGAAGATGCTCGGCCCGCAGGCGTTGCAGCATTTTCATTGGAACGATTATCCGGCCGACCCGCCGCTGGACAAAATCGGCGACCAGCACCGGGTGTTCCCCGGCGACGGCATCGCACCGATCGCCGACATCACGAGGGGCTTTTTGCAAGTCGGCGCGACGCCGGTGCTGTCGCTCGAGTTATTCAACCGCGACTACTGGGCGATGGACGCGCTCGAGGTCGCCAAGATCGGGCTGAATAAAATGAAAGCCTCCGTCGCCCCGGCACTTTAGTTTTCGGAGATGGCAACATACGACGAACTCGATGACCGCGTGGTGCTAATCACGGGCGGGGCGAATGGAATTGGCCAAGCGATGGTCGAGGCGTTTCATGTGCAGGGTGCCTTGGTTTGTTTTTGTGATTTGAACGACAAGGCCGGCGCGCGCTTGGCCAAGCGCTTGGGCAACCGGGCCGAGTTCACAAAGGTAAATCTCACACGCGAGGCCGACATCAAGCGTTGGGTGGCCAAGACGGCCAAGCGGCACGGCGAAATTCATGTGCTCATCAATAACGCCGCTCGCGACCCGCGCATCGCCCTCGAGGACGTCACGGCGAAGGCGTGGGACGATCTCATCGCCGGCAACATTCGCGCCTATTTTTTGACCTGCCGCGAGGCGTCGCCGCACTTGGCCAAGGGGGCATCGATCATTAATTTTTCGTCGATCACCGCTCATAATGGCCCGAAGGAAATGAGCACTTACGTCGCGACCAAGTCGGCGGCGATCGGGCTGTCGCGTTCGTTGGCCCGCGAGTTGGGGCCCCGGCGGATCCGCGTGAACATCATTTCGCCGGGCTGGATCATGACCGAGCGGCAACTTCGCGAACACGTCACCCCGGCGATCAAGCGCGGCCTGTACCGGGATCAATGCATCCCCGACCTCAACCAACCGGATGAAGTCGCTGACGTGGCGTTGTTCCTCGCGAGTGATGCGAGCCGAGCGGTGACCGGGCAGGAGATACTCGTCGATCGCGGCTGGATATTCGGATGAGCGCGGACACGCTTGTCATCGGCGGAGGCATCGTCGGCTTGGCGACGGCTTGGCGTTTGCAGACCGCGCAGCCCGGCAACCGCGTTTGTCTGCTGGAAAAAGAGCCGGAAGTCGGCAGCCACCAAAGCGGCCACAACAGCGGCGTGCTGCACTGCGGCCTTTATTACAAGCCCGGCTCGGCCAAGGCGGTGCTGGCGGTCCAGGGCATCCGGCAGATGGTCGAGTTTTGCGAGGAGGCCAACATCGCGCACGAGGTCTGCGGCAAACTGGTTGTGGCGTGCGACGACGCCGAGCTGGAGCGCCTCCGCAAACTCGAGGAGCGCGGCCGGCAAAACGGACTTGCGGGCATCGAGTTTCTCGGGCGCGAAGCGATGCTCGAGCGCGAGCCCAACGTCGGCGGCATTGCGGCGTTGCGCGTGCCGCAGGAGGGCATCGTCGATTACCCCGCAGTTTGTCTCGAACTCAAACGCCGCATCATCGCCAACGGCGGCGACGTGCAAACCGGCGCACGCGTCACGCGGCTCGAGCAGCGTGGCGGCGAGTGGATCGCGGCGACGCCCAAGGGCGACTTCACCGGCAAATATCTCGTGAATTGCGCCGGGCTGCATTGCGACCGCGTGGCCGCCTTGGCCGGCGAGAAACGCGAGACGCGCATCGTTCCGTTCCGCGGCGAGTACCACAAACTCGTCGAGGCCAGCGAGGGCTTGGTGCGCCATTTGATTTATCCCGTGCCCGACCCGCAGTTCCCGTTTTTGGGTGTGCACTTTACGCGGTTGATCCACGGCGGTACCGAGGCCGGTCCGAACGCCGTGCTTGCCTTCGCGCGCGAGGGCTACCGCAAAACCGACGTCAACCTGTTCGACCTGTGGGACGCCGTGAGCTATCCCGGCCTGTGGCGTTTCGTCGCGAGGTACCCGAGGATGACCGCGCTCGAGTTGTGGCAGTCGTTCAGCAGGCGGCGTTTTTGCCAAGCGCTGCAAAAGCTCGTACCGAACATCCGCGTGACGGACATCGAGCCGGGCGGCGCGGGTGTGCGCGCACAGGCGATGTCGCGGGAGGGCGACTTGATTCAGGACTTCTGCTTGGTCCAGCGGCCGGCGGCGCTGCACGTGCTCAACGCCCCCAGCCCGGCGGCGACCGCGTCGCTGGCGATCGGCGGGGAGATCGTCCGGAAGATTTTGGCGGACAAATAAACGCGCTTGGCCAAGCGCGTTGTTGCTATGAAGAGAGCGGTTAGCGGCCCATCCCGATGAGCTTCATTATGTCGCCCACGAACTCGCCCTCGACCTTGTCGCCCTCCTTCATTCCCGCTGCGGTGAGCTTGGTTTTGCCGCTGACGAACTGCATGCCCAGCGGCCCAAACGAAAAGCCGCGGCCTTCCTTGAACACACCGCCGGATTGAATGCCGTCGCCGACCTTGAATGAATTCTCGTCCAGCGAGAGGTCGAGCGACACCTGCTCGTCGTCGCTGGCACGCCGCGCCACGAAGCGCACGGACGGCTTGCTGCTGCGGCCGAAGCTGCCGGTCCATGACGCGTGCACGCCGGCATCCTTCAGCGCGATTTTTTTGCCGTTCATCGACAGGCTGAGTTCCACCTTGCCGATGTTGGTGCGTTCGCGCGGCGAATCCTCCATCCACGTGGCGGAGAACTTGGCCTTGATTTTGCCGATGGCGGCGATGACGGGCGGCGCCTTGGGTTCCTTGCGCCACTCCGGCATGCCGTCCTTGGTTTCCTTCATCAAGTCCCCGCGGCGTGCCTCGATGAAATCGCGCGTGCCATTAAGCGACCGGCTGAAGCGGTGCTGTTCGCTGCTCAAGTGCGGCTTGAGCAGGGCCTCGATGCGGTCGCACTCGGCGAGCAGCTTGTCCTCGTCCCAATGCTCCTTGAGCAGTGCGTGCAGCGCCTTGCGATAGCGTTCCCGGCCGTTTTCGGTCTGGTAAAGAAAGTGGGCGACCCGGCCCTTGGTCTTCACCGAGATCGGCGCGCGGAAATTGAAGTTGAGCATGCTGCGCTTGCGGAACAGCGCGTCGGCGCCCCACGGCATGAAGTGGAACTTGTCTGTCTTCGGGTTGAGATAGAAGAAAAAGTTGTTCGCGTTGCCGGAGTAGCCGTCCCAAAAACCAAGCAGCCCCTCGATGGCCCAGAATTTGTAAAACGAGTCGAGGTCAACCAGCTCGCCAATGGCCTCCTCGCTCACTTCATCGCTCTCGAGCAGCTGGGTCAATTGCCGTATTTTTTCGCAGGCGGGCTTGTCGTCGCCGCGTTTGCGCTCGAAGCTGCCCTCCCAGCCCTCGTAAAAATCCACCACCGTTCCCTCGTACAGCGTGCCCCCGGCATTGCCGAACCCGCGCTCCAGCAGCGGCGCGCGCACCGACTCCACGTGCGAGTAGATGCCGAGGTTTTTGCCGTTGACCGTCACTTTGGCGAAGGCGCAGCGCGGCGCCGTCGAGCCGGCGGCGTTGAAAATCGCGTACCCCATGTACTGGCTGACGATGCTGCCGTCCTGCTTGTTGTTGTTCATCGTCAGGTTGGTCAAGCCGCCGATGTTCCGCTCCTTGTCGGTGTGGTTCAGCTTGATCTTGAGCGACGGCCGGCTGGTGCTCTGCGAGCCGATGAATCCCTTCTTGCGAAGCCCGACCTTTCCAAATTTCACGCCGTCGATCGTCACGTCGGCATCCACGTAATGGTACGGGCCGTCGATCGGTTCCGTCTTGCGCTTCTCGTGCAGCGCCGAGACGAAGTTGCGCGACTGGTGGCGGATGGTGTCCCAGTCTTTCCCGTCAACGGTGATTTGCACGTCGAGCACGCGGTCGGCCGGGAACAGTTCGTCGAGCGTCAGCTTTTTGCCCGCAGCCGAGCCGGTGGCCGCCAACATGAACGCGGCCAAGCCAGCGGCCGCGGTTTTTAGAAAAGTAAGGTTCATGGTCAGTGATGGATTGATCCGGGGGCACAAGCCGCAATGCAGTACGCGCCGGGAGGCGGCAAAGTTACCGAATCGACTCAAAAACTCAACACCCGGCCCAGAGTCCCTCGGCGGTTGCCGTGCCCTTGGCGTTGGCGATGAGTGCGGTGACTTTGGCGGCATCCTTTCGGCCCTGTGCCGTCTCGACGCCGCTCGAAACATCGAGGCCGAACGGCATCACTTGGCCAACCGCTTCGGCGACGTTGTCCGGCGTGAGTCCGCCGGCGAGCAGGATCGGGCGGCCAAGCCGCTTGGCCTCTACGGCCAAGTCCCAGTTGAACTGTTTGCCGGTGCCTCCCGGGACGCCCTTCACGTAACTGTCCAGCAGCCACGCGTCGGTCCCGTAGTCCGGCAGTTGGCCAAGCGACCCGCTGTCTTTCACGCGGAACGCCTTGATCGTTCGCAGCTCGAACCGCGCGCAATACTCCGGCGACTCGTTGCCGTGGAATTGCAGCGTGTCCAGCCCGGCCGCATCGGCGGTGGCGCGGACGGTGGCTTCATCGGCATCGACGAACACGCCGACCTTGGCCACGTGCGCCGGCAGTTCGCCGATGATCGCCGCCGCCAGCTCCGGCGTGACACAGCGCGGGCTTGGCTCGTAAAACATGAAGCCCAGCGCATCCGCCCCGGCCTCGACCGCCGCGCGCGCATCCTCCGCCGAGGTGATGCCGCAAATTTTTACCCGCACACTCACGCCGCAAGACGCTATGCGGTCGGGGCCAAGTGTCAACGCTCGTGTCGGATTCGGGTTGCGCCGCAGGGTGGGGCACGGCAAAACCAAGCGCGTGAGTGACGAACCGAAAATGGCCTTCGTGGCGCTCGGCGCAAACATCGGCGATGCCGCCGGGACGATGCGCCTGGCCGCCGCCGAGATCGCCGATTGGTCGCGCGGCCCGGCGCTGGGCTCGTCGCTTTGGCGGACCGAGCCGGTCGATTGCCCGCCCGGCTCGCCGCCGTTCCTCAACGCCGCGCTTGGCCTGCAGGCGAAGCCCGGCACCACGCCGGAATCGCTGCTCGCCGATTTGCTGGCACTCGAGGCCCGGCTTGGCCGCACCCGCTCAGGCTTGGCCAACGCGCCGCGCGTGATCGACCTTGACCTCATCGCGTTCGGCACCGAGACACGCGCCACGCCGCAGTTGGTTTTGCCGCACCCGCGAGCCCACGAGCGAGCCTTCGTGCTGGCGCCGCTCGCCGAGATCGCCCCCGGCTTGGTTTTGCCCGGCCAACAAAAAACCGCCGCCGAACTACTGGCAACGCTTGGCCAAACGGGAGAAATTATGAAAACAGAACCGCTAATGAACGCGAATGGACACTAATTCATTTGCGTTGATTCGCGGTTTGTAAAAATCGCCTACTTTTTTATCGTCGGTGTTGCTCCGGTTTTTTTGAACACGATGACGTGTTGGCGGGGGAGGACGGAGATTGTCTCCACCCATTCGAGCGGGTGCGGCGTGGCCTCTTTCATCACCTGCAGTTGCGACATTTTATGCAGCAGCTTGATCGGC
>CAUZVJ010000177.1:0-5581 GCA_963583225.1 Verrucomicrobiia bacterium | reverse complement strand
GCTGTGGTACTGCCCCGCCAACGTCTCGGTGACGAGTCGCTTGGTGCGAATCTCGATTTGCCGGATTTTTTTGAGAATCTCCCTTGGGATCATAACGGCGCGAACGCGGCCCGCAGCTTAACCGATTTGCCCGCCGGTGTGGAGCCTCCGCTTGGCGCGAACGCGGCGAACCCCGGTGACGCCCAGCGCCAAGCCAAAACAGGCCCAGCCAAAAACGTCGCCGTGCCGGTTGTAAACCGGCCGGCCAAGCGGTTGGCCAAGCGGCACCTCGAACGACACAAACCCGGCCCCATAAATATCGCCGGTTTCCTGCCCGTAAAACTGCCGCACCCGGCCGAGCGAATCGATCCAGCACGTCAGCCCGTTGTTGGCGCAGCGGACCAGCGGCACGCCGTTCTCCACCGCGCGAAAGACGGCGTTGGCCGCGTGTTGCCATTGCTCCGGCCCGGCGCCAAACCAACCGTCGTTGGTCAGGTTCACCAGCAGATCCGTCTCCGCCGACACATGCTCACGGCCACCGTGCGGAAACGAGTCCTCGAAACAGATTAAAGGCGCGAGCGTGTGTTCGCCGGCCTGTAGCGTGAACTGCACCGGCTCCGTCCCGGCGGAAAAACTGCCGCCGATTGGCGACAAATGTTTCATGAACGGCAGCGCCTTCTCGAACGGAATGTACTCGCCGAACATGACCAGCCGCCGCTTTCGGTAGCTTGGCAACTGCAAGCCGTCCGGCGTGAGCAAAACGGCGCTGTTGAAATAGCGAACTTCGTCCGAACCCGAAACCCGCTCGACGTCATCCGCCCCAAAGAGCAGCGGCACGCCACTCGACTTGACCATGTCAAAAACTTCTGGCCAACGCTCCGCCGTGATCGGCGCGCAGGCCTCCGGCCAAAGCAGCAAATCCGGTTTGGTGGCCAAGGCCAGCCGCGACAACTCGAGCACCTTGGCCAGGCGCTCGTCGCCGGTGCCGCCCTGCCAAATCAATTGCTGTGGGATGCTCGGCTGCACCAGCGCGACGGTCAGCTTTTTCGTCGAAGCTGGAACCCCGGCAATCCGCACGATACCCCATCCGCAAACCAAACCAAGTGCCAGCAGCGGCAGGGCCACGTCGGCCATCCACGACCACGGGTTGGCCGGTGAACGGCGTATTTGCAGCACGGCGAAGAGCAAACTCACCGACGCCCACACCACCAAAAACGACACGCCATACACGCCGGTCACCGATGCGATTTGGATCAACGCGAAATTCTCAAATTGGCTGACGCCAAGAAAATTCCACGGATAACCGCCGAGCAACCGCGACTGCAGCATCTCCAAAGCCACCCAAGCCGCTGCGCCGAACATCCCAAAGCCGAGCCGCCGAAACCAAGGCCACTCCAGCTTTGCCAAGCCGTCCCGCAGCCATCCTGCACAAAGCCAAGCCCAAGCGGCGGGATACAGCGCGGAATAAAAACTGAGCGCCAGCCAGCCGCCAATTGCCCCGGCGTCGTGCGGCATGTTCAGCAGGAACCGCAGCGAAACCAGACGGAAAACCAGCGCCGCGACAAAGGCCATGCCGAACAACCGCCAGCGCCGCTCCCCGGCAACGACCGCCAACCAAGCGCCCGGCACGAGCCAGGCGAGGCCAAGCCAGCGCGGCTCCGGGAAAGCCAGGGCCAAGGCCAGCCCCACCAATGCCGCCAGCAGCCACCGCGCTCGGCTAAGTTGTTTCGCGCCGATCAACGGCGGGAGACTGCCTGACGACAAAAGGCGAGTCGAGTGCCCGGCTTTTGGCTTGCGAATCGCCCCTGCTGCCGTTACTGTCCGCGCCACGATGCCTCGCGCAATTTTAACCGGAAAATGGATCGCCGTCGCCCTGCTCTTAGCCGCCGTGGCAAGCCCGGCGTCTGCTGAAAAGATTAGTGTGCTGTACGTCGATGGACAGAACAACCACAACTGGAAAGCCATGACGCCGTACATGAAGGCGCAAATGGAAAAAACCGGATTGTTTAAGGTCGATGTGGTTACCTCCCCGCCGCGCGCCCCTCGCCCGCCGAGAAACCTGAGCGAGAGCCAGAAGGCCAAGGCGGCCGAGGCCGCCAGGAAAATCCGCGAGGAGTTTCAGTCTAAGTGGGACGCCTTCCGCCCGACATTCAGGAAATACGACGTGATCGTCAGCAACTACAACGGCGAAGAGTGGCCCGAGCCGGTTCAGCGCGCGTTTGAAAAATACATGAAGAGCGGCGGCCGCTTCATCGTCGTCCATGCCGCCGACAACTCATTCCCGAATTGGCCCGAGTACAACCGGATGATCGGCCTCGGCGGCTGGGGCGGCCGCACTGAGAAACACGGCCCGTACGTCTATTACGGCGACGACGGCAAAATCGTCCGCAATACGCAGCCCGGCAGCGGTGGCAGCCACGGCCCGCAACACGCCTTCAAGATCGTTCTCCGCGATGCCTCCCACCCGGTCACCAAGGGCATGCCGGCCGAGTGGATGCACGCGCAGGACGAACTGTACGACTCCCTCCGCGGCCCCGCCGAAAACATGAACGTGCTGGCCACCGCCTACAGCGCCAAGAGCAAACGTCACGAGCCGATGATGATGACGATCAACTACGGCAAGGGCATCATTTTCCACACGCCGATGGGCCACGAAAACGGAAAGTCGCTTCAATGCATCGGCTTCATCGCCACGTTGAATCGTTCCGCCGAGTGGCTGGCCACCGGCAAAGTCACCCAGGCGCTCCCGAAAAATTTTCCGACGGCCACGCAGGTTTCGTTGGCCGACTAACACAGTTTTTTACATGAGCGAAAACGCAAATCCGACCGCAACGATCCAGACCACCAACGGCCTGTATGCCGAGATCGAGACAACCAAGGGAGCCATCTTGGGAAAATTGGAATTTGAAAAAACCCCTCTAACCGTTGCCAACTTTATTGGGCTCGCGGAGGGAACCAAGCACTACTCGAAAGCCGGTGGCGATCCCGTTGATGCCAACGGCCAGCCGTACTACAACGGGCTAAATTTCCACAGAGTGATCGCTGACTTCATGATACAGGGTGGCTGCCCCCAGGGAACCGGCACGGGAGGGCCTGGCTATAAATTCCCGGATGAAATCGACCCTTCGTTAAAACACAGCGAGCCGGGGATTTTTTCGATGGCCAATTCTGGTCCAGGCACCAACGGCAGCCAGTTTTTTATCACACACAAGGCGACTCCGCATCTTGATGGCAAACACACCGTCTTCGGCCACGTCATCAAGGGACAGGATGTTGTCAACGCCGTCGCCGAGGGCGACAAGATCAACAAGGTCACGATCAAGCGAGTCGGCGAAAAGGCCAAGGCCTTCAAAGGACGCGAGGCGGACTTCACAAAATACCAGGCCGGCTTAGCGGAGCGTGAAGCGGTTCTCCAGAAGGAGAGGGCGCAATGACCATCGAACTTTGGCCTGACGTCGCTCCCGGCGCGATTGGCGATACGCCGGTTGGCCGGAGCAGCGGCGGCGAGAACAGCAAGCCCACCGAGCGCGTCGAGGTCACCCGCATCCGCGTGGCCTGACTTGGCCAAGCGCTGCCCTGCCGCGTGAGCCAACCCGATGACAACGCCGACTTGGCCAAGCTGCTGACCACGATGGGGTGCCCCGAGGCCAAGGCCGGCGAGATGGCGGCGCAGTTGGCCAAGCGCTCCGGGCAACTGGCCGTTGAGCGAAACATTCCGCGCGACGAAGCCACGGCACACCTGCTCAACCTCATGCGACAAGGCTGGGCCGCGAAGGAACAAAACGATGCCGATTGAAAATCCGGAACTGACTCCCTGGCCGCTGAAGGAGAGCCGCTGCGCCGGCGACTACAAAATTTTCAAGGTGCGCTCCGACCACCGCACCTCGCCGCGCACTGGCAAAGAGCACGAGTTTTTTGTGATCGAGTCGGTGGACTGGTGCAACGTCATCGCCCTGACGCCGGACAATCAACTGGTAATGGTTGAGCAATACCGGCAGGGAACCAACCTCATCGAGCTGGAACTGCCGGGCGGCATGATCGATCCCGGCGAAGGCCCGCTGGAAACGGCGGCGCGCGAGTTGCGCGAGGAAACCGGCTACACCGGCGACGCGCCGGAAACCATCGGGTTCGTTTACGCCAACCCGGCGATCATGAACAACAAGGCGCACACCACGGTCATCCGCAACGCGGCCAAGCAGCACGACACCCAGCTCGACGCCGGGGAAGACCTGATTACCCGGCTCGTGCCGCTAGTGGAGATCCCCAAGCTGATCGGCGATGGTACCATCAGCCACTCGCTGATGGTCGCCGCGCTCTGCCGATTCCAGATCGCGGAAAACGGCGGTTAAGCGCGAAGCTCGTTTTTCTTCTCCTCGAGTTCGGCCTCGAGCACTTTGCGGTCGCTGGCCAACTGCTTGTTCAACTGCTCGATCGCCTCGAATTCGCCGGCCAATTCCGCCTTCGCAATCTCGCCGTTGAGGAACACCTCGCGGTCGGCGATCTTCGCCTCGAACACCTTGCTCAGCTCGGCTAGCTTGGCCTTCAACTCATCACTCAACTCCTGGGTCGGAGACTCCTTCTCCAACCGTTCCATCGCCAGTTCGTATGCTGATTTCATTGTAAAACTATTCGGAGAGACGAACGAACACTGCGCCGTCATCCACCTTGGTTTCAAAACAGTCCACCTTCGCACGGGGATTGGTGGTGCACTGGCCAGTCCGCAGGTCGAACGACCAACCGTGCACCGGGCAGGACACCGTGCCGTCCTCGACAAAGCCCTCGCCCAGCGGCCCGCCGACGTGCGGGCAGACGCCGTCGATCGCGCACACCTCACCGTCGAGTTTGAACAGGCCAACCTCGTGATCGCCGACTGTGCGCTGGATGCCGCCGTCCTCCCGCAATTCGTCGCACGCGGCGACGCGGACAAAACCGTCACTCATCGGCATCACCCTCCGCTTGGCTTTTGTTGCGATTCTTCCGCCACGGCATGTCGGGGAACTTGCCCGGCAGCTTGAACGACTCTGCCTTGGGCTGGGCCATTTGCAGCCCGTCGCCGCCAGCAGCGCTTGGTGGCGCAGTCACGCCGGGCTGTTTCCACGAGGCGATTTTCGACTGGAGCCCGTGATGCTCAGCCGCATCTTTGTTGCCTATTTTCACGTAAAACAGCGAGAGGTTCGTGTGCACCAACTGGTCGTTGGGGTTTAGTTTCTCAGCCTTGTGCCCCTCCTCGATCGCCCGCTCGTACTGCTCCAACCGGCACAGGGCCATGCTGAGCGACATGCGGGCATCGAAGTGGTTTTCGTCCGCCGCAAGGATCGCCTCAAAGCCGGCAGCCGCCTGCCCGTACTCGCCCTGGCTGAAGGCGAACGTGGCGTCGTCAAATTGTTCCTGTAACTCGTCCATTAAACCAAGCGCTTGGCCAAGGTAACGGCGAAGGCGACGTGCGGCAAGCACTTGGCCAAGCGCAAACAAAAAAAGCCCCGGCAACGACCCGCCGAGGCTTTTCGTAAAAACGTCGCAGCAGTTATTTCTGCACCTTGGCGATGTGCTTGGCCGGGTCCTTGGTGAAGTCACCCAGGCAGTTGCCGCAGCAGAAGCCGAT
>CAUZVJ010000176.1:0-5586 GCA_963583225.1 Verrucomicrobiia bacterium | reverse complement strand
GCTTGGGTTCTTTTTCCTTGCCTCGTCGTAGGTGGGGATGACCTGGCGTAATTGTTTTTTTGAATCGTCAAAATGGTCGGTGAATATCTCGCCAAATACGGAACGGAAATCTGTCTTTCGCAGCAGGTAACGCTCGTTTTTTGTGCTGAACATGTCCCCGTTTTTCCAGGTCTTTCTGTCGCAATTGTAAACGCCGCCCTTGACGCCGCCTCCGGCGACGAACATTGCTGTAGCCTCGGCGTGATCGGTGCCCCGGCTGCCGTTCTCCTTCGACGTGCGGCCAAACTCGGTCATGGTGACAATCACCATGTCGCCCCACTGATCCTGCATGTCCCGGTAGAACGCCTGGAACGCCAAGGCGACGTTGCCCAGCAGTTGGCGGTGTTTGCCGTATAGTTGCCCTTGCCTGGTATGCGTGTCCCAGCCACCAATGTTCAGCCCGAGAATCTTGGCGTTGGTGCGCTTGAAAAGCATTGCCGCCTCGCGCAGGCGCTGGCCGTAGCTGCCGTTGGGATAGTTCGCGCCATTGGACGGCATGTAGGTTTTGCGGGTGGCGTTCTGGAGAGTCTGGATCGTCGAGCCAAGCAGTTGCCCGGTGCGGTGAACGGTTTCGCGATAACGTTTGCGCGGGAGGTTTGGGCGTCCCCCATAGAGGCCAAGAACGCCGGAGCCACCTGGCCAACGCGGGTCTGCGCCGGGCAGGGTGCCGAGGAACTTTCGGTTTTGCGCGGCACTGCCCTTGAAGGCAAACTCGGATGCCTTTCGGAAGTTGGGCAACGGCTTGGCACCGCGCAGCGAGACCATCTGTGAACCGGACAGGCTTGCGGCAACGAAGGCGTTTGCCTCGTCGGTGAGATCCAGCGTCTCGGTGATCTGCCGGTAAAACATGCCCTCGTCGAGTTTCTTGTTGCCCGGAGTAGCGTTCTCCCAGTAGTGCTGGCTGTTGAAGTGTGACCGGGACTGGCCGGCGTACCCGACACGGTGGATGACGGCCAAGTTTCCGGGACCGTCCTGTCCGTTGAGTTTTTGGCTGTTAAAGATCTCCATCATCGGCCCCAGGCCGGGGTGCAGTTGGGCGAAGCCGTTGCCTAGGTCCAGTGCCTGATTTTCGCGCAGGAACAGGGTGGGGCGGTTGGTGGTGTTGTATTCCTTGTCACCCCGCGGAATGACGGCGTTGATCCCGTCATTGCCGCCGCGCTGAAAGATGAAGAGCATCTTTTTGTTGCCGGAGTGAGCGTCGGCCAAGAGGTTGCCGGGCAGGCCAAGCGAGCCCAGCAGATTCATGCCAAGCGCTCCGCCGGCAAGGCTGCCGGTCTTGAGGAAGTCACGTCGTTGCATATTCATGATGGTTTCTTTCTGGTGAATTGGTTTTAAGGCTACTGGAACTGCCACTGTGGCATGGATAAAATCAGACCGACGAGTTCCTGAACCCGCTGAAGATAGGTGGACGAGGCGGGATCCAGTTTCTTGGGTCGCCCGACCATGTTCGAGTTGACGAAGTTCAACAAAATTTCACGCTGTTCGCCGCTTAGCGATTCCTGGAACAGCAGCCGGTCAAAGTAGTTCACGATCGACTCGCCGCCGCCCAAGCCGCCCCGGAGCCGGGGTTGAATTAAAAAATCCGAACTGGTGTTGCTGATGTTCAGCCCGTGGATCGCCAGGATGTTTTTACCCTTCTTCAGGCGCCGGATGTGCTTAGAAAGAGAGAACGCCTGATATTCGACAGCCTCACTGTCAGTGTGCCCGGTTGTCGCCTTGGAGTTCCACGCCAGAGTATCGGGTGCATTGGCGTGGGCAACCTTGACGCCGTTGAGGTAGGCGACAAATCCGTCGTCGTACATCATATCGAGTCGGAGGTAGTCAAATTGGTCGGGGTTGTCCACGAGGAACGGCAGGCGGATGTAAACAGACGTGTTTCCCTTGCTCATCCCGGCTTTTACATCGAGGTCAATCAGTTCGGTGTAGCCGGTGTTTGTGTCATAGCCAACGCTGGTTCCGGTTGCGCTCCAGTTGGCATCGTTAAAATCAAGCTTCGTCCAGTCGAGGTTAAGCGATCCGTCAGGTGGGATGTGGTATCCACATTCCCTGCCATGAGTTGCGCGAATGTCATTCGCTCAAGCAGCGTGCTGGTGTCCATCCAGTCCGAGCCGATTTCCGAGTAGCCGTCAGGGTCGTCCCGGACGAAAAGCTCCATCCCGAGGCTGGAATTATAGTCGGGCAGCTTGGTGCCGGTGACGTCTCCGTCGAGCGCCCGGATGGAGCTGTTGATGTACTCGATGGGGGTCTTGATTTTGCCTCTGTAAGCGATATCCTGCCAGAAACTGCCCTGCTGTTTTTGGGGATCCAGTATCACCCTCATGACCTTGGCAATGTCCCCGGCCGGCTTGGTAGAGTGCCAAGCCTCAATGGCTTCATCCATAAGCATGAGCAGTTCCGGGGGAGCGGTGCGACTGTGATAAGTGGTCAAGCCGATTTCATCCGAGACAAACTTGTTTATGAGTTTTTGGCAGATGAATTCGCTGGTGGAGGGATGCGTCACCATTTTGTCGATGACAGTGATGGCGTCCCTGACACCGTGAACGCCTCGCTGGTTTGCTCGAGTTCGATGTTGATGCTCGGTTCCCTTGAAATAGGTTTTTGCGCCCATGTGGTGTTGCTTGGGAATAAACCGGAATGTCCAGGCACCGTTCGGATCACCGTTCTCGATGCTGCCCGGGAGGGTCTTGCGCTCGATCAATCTGGGCCGGATCGACAAGTCAGAACTGTTCTTTGTGGTGTTGTGCACCTGGATCGCAAGCACGTTTTGTTCGGGGCTCTTCTTAAACAACTGAAAATAGTCCTTAAGGTTGATGAGCACCGGCTTAGCTGTGACTTCATGGCCGGCGTTGGCCTCGGCATCGAATGGCGGCGGGGAACCCGTGAAATTCATCGTTCCGCTCCGGCCAATCTCCTCGCCGTTCAGGTAGGCGACGAACCCGTCATCGTATTCGACATGCAGCATCAAGTTGTCCATCTCGTAATGATCGTCGATCGCAAAGGTGTGGCGCAGATAAACCGAGGTGTAACGGTTTCGCATGTCGCCCAATGTGGTTTTGTCATCGTTGTCCCCGTAGCCGATGCTCACGGTGCCTCGCGACCACTTGGAGTCGTTGAATCCTGACAGGGTCCAATCCAGTGTCGCGATCATATCCTGCCCGACTTTTTTCGGGGACGGCTCTTTTTTGCCCTTGAAATACCGCCACACACGGCCGGTCTTGAGTTTGTTGTCATCCTCGTATTGGGCGCTTTCCTCTGTGAACGGGTTTCGGGCCGAGTCCGGGAATGGCTTAATGTCTGTTGGCCAGGCTTTTCGGACGTTCCACCCGGTAAAGGCCTTGGCCAATTCCTCAATGTCTGTTTGATTGTACCGATTATCGACCCCGAACCCGAACAACTCGAGAATTTCTCTCGCATAGTTTTCGTTTGGTTTCTTTTTTTCGTTCAACACGTTGTCGAGGTAGATGAGCATCGACGGACTGGCGGCGCTATGAAGCAAAAGGTCCCCAAAGTTACCGAATGCATTGTCGTGAAAATACTCGTATTCCTCCCACTCCATTTGCGCGGCTTCGCGCCGGGCCTGTTTTGCGCTCATGGCGTTTCGGCCGTCAGAGTTTTCCAGATCCCGCAGGTATTCCACCAGCTTGTCGTAGTCGGTTGTAAAGTGGTTTTCCCAGAATTCAGCCAGAACCGCCTGGAGTTGGCGGCGCGAATAAATGCCGCGCAAATGGATTAGCTGCTGGAGGGAGTCGATGTTTTTGATCCGCTTCACCGGTGGCGAATCCAGCTTGGTTCTCTGGATCAAGGTCGGGATCATGGTCAGGTCGTTGCTGGTGCGCTTGTTGTTGTGAACCTGGATGGCGAGCACGTTGGCTCCCGCCTTGAGCAAATTAAGCTTGTCAGTGATGTCAAAGTCCTTGGGGTCCCCAGCCTCGTGGCCTTTCTTGGCCTTGGTGTTGTATCGGGCGACACCCTCCAAGTTTGCCCGGGCAATCTCCCGACCGTTGAGATAGGCGATGAACCCGTCGTCGTAATCCACCCGAAAGATCAACTGCTTGATTTCAGGCAGGTTCCGAATCTGGAAGGTCCGCCGAATGAAAAGGCTGAGGTAGCCGGGCTGGCCGGGCTCATCGGCGGTTTTCTCATAGAACCGCATGTCCGTCAGCTTCGTCATGTCATCGTTGTCCCCATAGCCGAAACCGGACGGCCCCTTCTCCCACTCGCTGTCGTCAAAATTCATCGTCCTCCAGTTTCGTGGCGGCTGCTTGTTTCCTTTGAAGTAGCGCCATGTTTCCCCTTCCTCGACATGAAATTCGTCCTTGGTAGACTCGTGGTAGTAAAACAATTCAGCCTCCTTTTGAATCTGCCTTGGCGAGCGCTGCCAATCTGACATGGCGGGATCGAGTTGGGACTCGATATACCTCTCGATCCCGAGCTCCTCAACCTTGGTGACATCTGCCAGACTCGGCCCATAGGCAATACGGTTCAGCAGATGGCCGATCTTCTTCGCTTGGCCAAGGCTCCAGACCGGGTTCAACCCGAACGGGGGCACTTTGTCATCCTCGTATTCCGGGAACACGTAGAAGCCGGGTTCAACCGAGAAATGATCCGCTTCAGCAAACGGAACCTTGGGCAACTCGGTGGACGAACCGGCTTTCACGCGCATGAAACGAATCGGCTGATCGTCGGGAAAGCTGAATGTCACTAGGCCCTCCTCGCCGGTCAACTTGCCCGCAACAATCGGCTGCCAGCCAGACGCAACGTCGTTGCTGATTTCCAAGACGGCACTCATATGGCCCGCCGGCACATGGACGCTAATGATGACCTGCTCGCCCTTGATTTCCGTCGAGTAAATGAACGGCTCCTCGCTGCCAGCGTGCAACATGGTTGATCCCATGAAACCGATGCCCACCCACATTGACAAACCGAGCGCGGCGGAAACTCTTCGCGACCGAGAATTCATGCCGGGAGAACTAGCATCGGACGGGCCAAGTGTCAAAGATTGATCCACCACTTATTTGGTGTTTAAAGCTGGTTTTACTGTAAAAAAGACGTGTGAAAATCCCGCATCGGGTGTGGGGGAAACGCGCTTGGCCAAGCGATTTAAATTGGAAACCAAGCGGCTTCGCGCTTCAATGTCGCCGATGCAACTCACCAAGCGTGACTTCCTAAAAACCGTCGGCACCGTCTCCGCCACCGCTGGCCTTGGTTTGGCAACGCCTGCTCGCCTTCCCGCCGCGCAACCGGTTCACCGCAAAGGCAAACCCCGGCTAAACACAAGCTTGGCTGCGTATAGTTTTCGTGACTACTTCGACACCGCCACTCACGCACAGAACCGAGCGGCCAAGGCCAAGTCGATCGACATGCACGGCTTCATCGACTATTGCGCCGATCACAATCTCGACGGCGGCGAGTTGACCAGCTACTACCTTGATCAACAAATCAGCCAAGCCGACTTGGTCGCCCTCAAGCGTCACGCGTTTCTGCGCGGCATCGCCATCAGCGGCACCGCCGTTGGCAACCAGTTCACGCTGTCCAAAGGTGTGAAAC
>CAUZVJ010000175.1:0-5605 GCA_963583225.1 Verrucomicrobiia bacterium | reverse complement strand
CAAGCCGGGGGAGGTGGCGGCATGAGCCGGATTCCGAACACGATGATTCGCGCCTCGGCCGGTTCGGGAAAGACGTTCCAGCTCACCAACCGTTTCATTCGGCTGCTGCTCAGTGGCCAAGCGCCGGAGCGGATCATTGCGCTGACGTTTACCCGCAAGGCGGCTGGCGAGTTTTTCGAGGGCATCCTGACAAAATTGGCCAAGGCCGCGATCGATCCGGTGGAGGCCAAGGGCTTGGCCAAGGACGTCGGCCTGCCGGAAACCAAGCCGGCGGAGTTTCGGGATGCGCTGCGCAAACTGGTGGACACAATGGGGCATCTGTCGCTGGGCACGATTGATAGTTTTTTCCACCGTGTGCTGGGGCTGTTCTCGTTTGAGTTCGGGCTGGGTGGCCGGTTCGAGATGATGGGCGAGTTCGACAAGGAACAGGCGCGCCTGACCGTGCTCGAGCAACTGTTGGCGAACCGACAAGTGAAAAAAACAGATCAGGATGAACTGATCAAGTCGTACCAACTTGCTACGGCGGGCAAAGACAACCGGAATTTCGTCGGCTCGTTCGTGGAGCATTTGGAGGATTGCCACGAGTTGCTGCTGCGAGTGCCCGGGGCCGACCGCTGGGGCGACCCCGCCCGCATCTGGCCCGGCGGCAACCCGTGGGTGAGGGAGAAGGCAGAGTTGCCGGACTTGGTGACCGACTGGCGCGGGCACATCGATGAGCATCCTGCCTTTACCAACGAGGTGCATCGCAACTGGAATGCTCTCGCCGATTACTTGGAGCAGTGGGCGCCGGGCAAGGGGCTTTTCAAGAAAACACCGAAGTTGGTCACGCAGGCGGTGGAGGGCTTGGCTGACTTGGAGCGGGGCGAATGGAATTTTGAAAACCGAAAAAAAACCTATTCGGTGACGAAGAACTTTAGCCGAAAACTAGGGCGCGTTTTGCGCTACTGCATCGCCTGGGAACTCGAACTAAAACTGGAGCGCACACGAGGAATTCATGGCTTACTGACTGCATTCGAGGAGCGTTATGACGTACAGGTGCGCCGCGCCGGGCGTTTGATGTTTGGCGACTTGCCGCTGCTGCTCGCGCCCAGTGATGGCCGGGTTTTGCTCGGCGGCAAGGCCCCGGATCGGCTCGATCTTGAGTACCGCCTCGACGGCGAGTTTGACCACTGGCTGCTGGATGAATTTCAGGACACCAGCACCGTCCAGTGGCGGGCGGTGGCCAATCTCATCGACGAGGTGGTGCAGGATCCAAGCGGTGAGCGTACGTTCTTTTGCGTCGGCGACCAGAAGCAGTCCATTTACCAATGGCGCGGAGGTGATCCCCGGTTGTTCGACCGTGTGAAGAAAAAATACGATCAGGGGAACGGCGATGGGTTTAAAGTCGATTCTCTCAACAAGTCGTGGCGCTCGTGTTCGGACGTCCTCAAAATGGTCAATCAGGTTTTTGGCAACGCCGAGAAACTCGAACCATTTGATGAAAACAAATCTGCTATAAAACGGTGGTCAGAGATTTGGGAAGAGCACAAGTCGGCCAAAAACCGGGTCGGAGAAAAAGGCCACTCGTTGTACCTTCAAGTTGACGACGAAGAAGACCGTTGGCCCGTGGTGGCACAACTGCTGAAAAAACTTCAGCCTATTAATAACCGGCTGGAGTGCGCTATCCTCGTGCAATCGAACAAGGCGGCGCGTGACTTGGTGAATCACCTTCGTGGTGCGGGGCTGGGTATGCCGATTGTCGGCGAGTCAGCCACCAATCCCGGCGCTGACAATCCGCTTGGCATGGCGCTGCTTTCGCTCTTCCGCGCAGCGGCGCACCCGGAGGACGGCTTCAGCGCAGGCCATGTTGGGCTTACCCCGTTGGCCAAGTTTTTGCCGTCGAAAACGGCTGAACGACAGTCGGCGTTGCGGGATATCCAACGCGACATTTACCAGCAAGGCTTCGAGGCCGTTGCTCGGCAGTGGGTCGAGCGGCTCGATTCAAAACTGGACGACTTCGCCCGCTGGCGCGCCCCGCAATTCCTCGAGTTGGCGCGGCAGTTCGACCAAAGCGGCAGCCGCGATATTGACGCTTTTCTGCGGTTCGTCCCCGCGCAGGAAATTACCGAGGCTTCCGGAGCCAGCGTGGTGCAGGTGATGACGATTCACAAAGCCAAGGGATTGACATTCGACATCACCATCGTCCCCGACCTCGAAGGCAAACGGCTTGATCAGGCGCGCAACGAAGCCCTGCACACTCAACGCAAAAATGACGGCGAAGCAGACTGGATTCTGGATTTGCCAGGCAAGGATATTTGTATGCAGGACGATTCGCTAAAAGTCGCTGTTGCCGAGGCTCGCTCCGAGGCGTGTTACGAAAGTTTTTGCAAACTATACGTCGCGCTCACCCGATCAAGCCACGGGCTGTACGTCATCACCGCCAAGCCCGGCAACTCAGAAAACTACGCGCAACTGCTGACCACGACTTTGGCCAAGGGCGAAGACAATTCGTTCGGGGACGAGTCAGCGCCTGCCAATGTGATATTCGAGGAAGGGAGCTTCGACTGGGTGAGGGCCAAGCCGGTGGCGGAAGCCAAGCCAGTGGCCGAGCCGGAGTTGATCGGGGCCAAGCGCGGGGATGCCCGCTTGGCCAAGCGGCGGGCGGCGGGTCATGGTGCCGTTGTTTTGTCCGGTGCTCAATTGGTTGCGTTGGGCGGGGCGGATGCCATCTCGTTCGGCTTGGCCGTTCACAAGGTATTCGAGCAGATTGAGTGGCTCGATGGGGCGACCTTGGCCAAGTCGGAGCCGTTACGCGAATCGATGCCGGAAGCCGTCGCCGAGGTGGAGCGCTGTCTCGCCGCCGATGAATTTGCCAAGCGCTTGGCCAAGCCGGAAGGCAACGTGCAACTCTGGCGCGAGCGTGCCTTCGATGTGGTTGTCGACAACGAATTGATTTCCGGTGTGTTCGACCGCGTGCACTTGTTCGACGATCGCGCGGAAATCATCGACCTCAAAACCGACCGCGTGGGGGATGAGGCATCGCTGAAACAAGCCGCCGAAAAACACGCGCCTCAAATGACAACCTATCGCCAAGCGTTGGCCAAGCTCACCGGGTTTGCCGAGTCAACCATCCGCTGCAACCTAATGTTCACCCACTCCTGTACGGTGGTGGAGGTGTGAAGCTTCGATTGCCGAGGGGCTACACGTCCTTCCATGCGCGGTCTTTCGCCGAGGCGAGGACGGCGTCGCAGACTTGGGCGGTTTCCAGTGCGTCGCGGAAGGTGGGGGCGCAGGGCTCGCTGCTGTCGAGGCTTGCGAGGAAATCGGCGACTTGATGCACGAAGGTGTGCTCGTAGCCGATGCAGAGGCCGGGCACCCACCACTTGTCCATGTACGGCATGTCGCCGTCGGTGATGTGGACGCTGCGCCAACCGCGCGTGGTGGAGTCGTCGCTGTGATCGAAAAACTCGAGCCGGTTGAGGTCGTGCAAATCCCACCGGATGGAGGCGTCGGCGCCGTTGATCTCGAGGGTGTACAGCGCCTTGTGACCGCGCGCGTAGCGGGTGGACTCGAACAGGCCAAGCGAGCCGTTGGCGAAGTGGCAATGGAAAATACAGGCGTCGTCGATGGTGACAGCTTGTTTCTCGCCGGTGGCGGTGTGGACGCGCTCCTTGATGAAGGTTTCGGTGACGGCGGACACGTCGGCGATGCTGCCGTTGAGCCAAATGGCGGTGTCGATGCAATGCGCCAGCAAGTCGCCGGTGACGCCACTGCCGGCCGCCGCAGCGTCTAGGCGCCAGAGGCCTTCGCCGCCCTGCGGGAGGTCGGCGCTGATGGTCCAGTCCTGCAGGAAGTTGGCACGGTAATGAAAAATTTGGCCAAGCTTGCCGCTGTCAACGATCTGCTTGGCCAAGGTGACGGCCGGCACGCGACGGTAATTATACCAAACCGTATTCGGCACGCCGGCTTTCTCGACGGCCTCGACCATCGGCAAACTTTCGTCGGCAGTGCGGGCCAGCGGTTTTTCGCACAGCACCATTTTGCCCGCCTCGGCTGCCGCGATGGCTACCTCGGCGTGTTGGTCGTTGGGCGTGCAAATGTCAATGGCGTCAATGTCATCGCGCTTCACCAACTCGCGCCAATCGGTTTCAAAACTCTCGTAGCCCCACTGCTCGGCAAACGCCTTGGTGCGATCCTCCGTGCGGCCGCACACGGCCTTGAGCACCGGCCGATGGCCGAGATCCGGGAAAAAGTCGCTGACGCGCTTGTAAGCATTCGAGTGAGTGCGGCCCATGAAGCCGTAGCCGACGAGCCCGATGTTGAGTGATTTTTTTTCGCTCATTATTTCAAAAGTTTACTCCCAGCCGTGGGCGTCGCGGACGTCGATCATGGCTTTGAGGATGGTGTTCCATGTGTCGGGTTTTTCCAGCGTGGCGTTTGGGAACATGCAGCCGTCCCAGCAGATGTGTTTGATGCCGCGGTCGGCGGCGTCCTTGAGCCAGTAGCCGGAGCATTTTGTGATGTCGAGTTTGCCGTTGGGATCGTCGGCGGGGCAGTGCTTGCCGGTCTTGTCGTGGTCGCCGGCGCCGTGCACTTCGCCGTCGTTTTGGGCAACGTGGAAGTCGATGGTCCACGGGCGGAGCTTGTCCGTGACAGATTCATAGGCGGCCCAGAATTCTTCTTCGGTGTGATCCTTCTCGAGCAGGGCATCATCCGGGGCGTTGTATCCCAGCATGAAGGTGTAGGTGTGGGCAAGGTCGGCTTGGAATCCGAGGGATTCGGGCATACCAACTTCCTCCATTAAGGCAAGGGACGCTTTCCAAGAATGGAGGCCGGCCCAGCACACTTCGCCTTCAGCGGCCAAGCGTTCGCCGTAATCGGCGGCGATGGTCGCGGCTTCTTTGAAGGTCGCGGCGATCTGTTTGATGTTGGAGTCCGGATTTTCAAGAAACTTTGCCACACCGAATTCGGCCGAGTCGATGCGGATCACGCCGTACTTGCGCGCGCCGTGTTCGTTGAAAATTTTCGCTATGCGACAGGCCATCTTCACCGCGTCGAGAAACTTCCCGCGCTGCTCGGCATCGCCCATCGCCGAGTCGCCCACCGTGCCCGGCCAAATAGGCGCGACCAGCGAGCCAATATCAAAACCTTTGCTGACAATGAGATCGGCGATGCCTTTCAATTCATCATCGGTGGCGTTGGGGTCAGTGTGCGGCAGAAAAAGAAAATAATCGATGCCGTCGAATTTCTGCCCATCCACCTCGGCGGCCGCAGTGAGGTCGAGCATGTGCTCGAGGCTGATCGGCGGTTCCTGGCCTTCGTCATCGCCCTTGCCGACGAGTCCGGGCCACATGGCATTGTGTAACTTGGGTGCACTCATGGTTCTGTTTGGTTTGAAATGTAACTCCGTAAATCGGGCCGGGCATGATGTGAGAGAGCGTCCCACAGGTCAAGCCGTCGGTTGGCCGCTTGGCCAAGCGCTTGGGGGATTGTGCTTGCACCTTGGGCCGCAGATAGGTACGAAGTCGGGCCCCGTTTTCGGGGATTCCCACGATGCCCGCGTGGCGGAATTGGTAGACGCGCATGATTCAGGTTCATGTCCCAGCAATGGGGTGCAAGTTCAACT
>CAUZVJ010000174.1:0-5646 GCA_963583225.1 Verrucomicrobiia bacterium | reverse complement strand
GGTGGTCGTCGATAATTCCAGCGCGTTTCGGATGGATGACTCGGTGCCTTTGGTGGTGCCGGAGATCAACGCCGCCGATGCCGCCAGGCACAAGGGCATCATTGCTAATCCGAACTGCTCGACAATCGTCATGGTGATGGCGTTGTATCCACTGCACCAGGCGTTTGGGGTGAAGCGAATTTTCGCCTCCACGTATCAGGCGGTGTCCGGCTCGGGCGCCATGGGCATTGCGGAACTCAAGCGCCAAGTCGGCGAGATCGCCGAGGGCAACCCAGCGAGCCGAGAGGTTTACCCACACCAGATCGCGTTCAATGTGTTGCCGCACGTCGATGTGTTCCTCGAAAACGGTTACACAAAGGAGGAAATGAAAATGGTTCACGAGTCGCGCAAGATCATGGGGCTTCCGGATTTCCGGGCGAGCGTGACGTGTGTTCGCGTGCCGGTGTACCGGGCCCACTCGATCGCCGTGAGTGCGGAGTTTGAAAAACCGGTGTCTGTCGAGCGTGCCCGCGAGGCGATCGATGTCGCGCCGGGGATCGACTTGAACGACGATGTTGCCACTAACGGTTACCCGTTGCCGCTTGAGTTGGCCGGGCAGGACAATTGCCAAGTCGGGCGTATCCGGGTGGATTGCGCGATGGAAAACGGATTGAGTTTTTGGGTGGTCGGCGATCAGTTGCTGAAAGGCGCTGCGCTCAACACCGTGCAAATCGCCGAGGAAGTGGCCAGGCTTTAGGCACGGAAGTGGGGCATAAAAACAATCCTGTTCATCCATGTTTGATTTTTTGACTTATATTCATACATGGATGGACAGGATAATTGGGGCGAGGTGGAACTCGCCCCTCCAGGTGCGCGGGGCGACTGCGGACGGCTGGGACAGCCGTCCCTACCTTTCATGACGTGGCCGAGCTAGTTCGGCTCACTGCTCACACCGTTCACTGCTCACCAAGGTTGAAGCCGTTCTGCTCGAGCATTTTTAACGCTTGCTTGTTCATAGAGTCGCTAAACCAGCGCCGAATCTCGAATGCCATGGTTTCATCGATGCCGTCGATTTCCTGCAGCGACTTGGGCTTGGTTTCGCGAAGGGCGGCGATGTTCCCGAACTGTTCAAGCAAGCGCTTGGCCAAGCTCTCGCTCACTCCCGGCAAACGCAGGCCGTAAAGCAACGCGCATGGCTTGGCCAACTTGCTGACCTCTATTTCCGCTTGGATGTCTGTGAGTTGGCTAGTGCCAAGGCTGTCAATACGCGCCCAGTCGCTGGGGCTGAGTTCGTAAAGTTCTCCGGGGTGCAAGACGAGCCGCAGCTTGGCCAGTTGGTCAGTTGCCTTTTGGCCAAGCGCCGGGATGTTGACAGCCTCCGGCGAACACCAGCGGGTAACCCACTCGGCGACCTTGAGTGGGCAATCGAGGTTCGGGCATTTGTCGTCGATGATGACGGAGGCGCACTCGGGGCATTTCGGCCCGCTTGGTCCCTTGAAAAAACCGGTGATTGTTTGAAGCAGCGAAGCCACGCGGAAGTCAATCGTGTTCGTGACCGCCGAACCCATCGTCCGGTTCGGTGTATTCGATCTTGGCGGTTTTCTTCAATTCATCGACCAGCTCCTGCAACTTGGCATCCTGCCGTTGCGCCACCAGTTCCGCCTCGATATCAGCCCGGACGCCCTCGAACGGCTTGGGCTTGCCGTGTTTGCGCTCGGTGACCTTGGCCAGGTGAAAACCGTGCGGCGTGGAGAAAACCGGGCTGACTTCTCCCTCTTTCATCGAGAATGTCACGACCTCAAATTCGTCCATCAGTTCGCCGCGCTTGAAGAAGCCGAGGTCGATTTCCTCTTCCGGTTTGTCGGAGTGCCGCTTGGCGATTTCGGTAAAATCCGCTCCATCGACGAGTTGCTGTCGCACCTCGCAAAGCGCCTTGAAAATGGCCTCCCGTTTTTCCGTTTCACGAACCGACTTGAAAATGTGCGAGGCGCGCACTTCGTCTTCGTCGCTGAATTGCTCAATGTTGTTGTCGTAATACCCGCGGCACTCCGACTCGGTCGGTGCCGGGAGTGACTGGCAGGCGTCGTTGCGCAGTGTCTCGACCTGCAGGTTGAGGCTGAGGTCGCGGCGGATCAAGTCGTCCTGCTCCGGCGACAGCCCCATGCTTGCATAAAACTGGTCGCCGCCGCCGTGCTCCTCCTTGAGTTCGTCAAACGCCTGGGTGACTTCCTCCGCCGCCGGCTCGGGAATCGAGCGCTGCGCCTCCTGCGTCAGCAACGCCCGGAAGGTGATGTTGTCGCGCGCGTAGCCGCGAAACTCACCGTCTCGCTCACAGCAGGAGATCGAGCCCAAGCTTTCGTAATGGGCCTTGATCGCGGAGAATTCCTGGTCGATGACGTCGTCGCCGATCGTCTGGCCGTTGATCACCAAAGACATGCCGCATCTTCCGCCGCGAACACCCGCTTGGCAATGGCGATTTGCCCGGCGCGGCGCAAATGAACTTGACCCGCCTTGGCTTCTCGCTGATTGAATGGCCGCCTTGGTTGGCCACGCGCCACGCATAATGAACACAGACGACCCCTCTCAATTCAACCGAGGCGATTTTCTCAACAGCTCTGCCTCCGGCTTGGCCATCGCGATGGCCGGCGGCGCAGTGCTGGAATTAACGCCGCAAGCGCTTGGCCAAGCGGACGACGCTCCGAAGAACGAAAGCCCGCCGCCGGTCAGCATCGGGGTCATCGGTTGTGGCGTCTGGGGGAGGGGGTTGCTCAAGACGCTGGCGACCATTCCCAACTCGCCGGTGGTCGCGGTGAGCGACACTTACCCGGCTTATTTGCGTCGCGGCCTCCGTGGCGCGCCCAAGGCCAAGGGGTATCCGTCGCACACCGAGTTGCTCGCGGACGAAAACGTGCAGGCTGTTGTCATCGCCACGCCGACGCATCAGCACCGGGAAGTCGTGCAAGCCGTGCTTGAGGCGGGCAAGCATGTTTACTGCGAAACGCCGATGGCCCATACGATCGACGACGCGCGCGCGATCGCCAAGGCGGTGGAGGCCGCGCCCAAGCTTAATTTTCAAGTTGGATTGTAAACGCGCTCCGACCCGCAGCGACATTTCCTGATCGACTTCGTGCGCACCGGCGCGATGGGCAAGAACGCCTTGGCCAAGGGGCAGTGGCACAAAAAAACAAGCTGGCGTCGAGTCTCCCCAAACGCCGCGCGTCAGAAGGAACTTAACTGGCGACTCGACCGCGAGTTGTCGCTGGGCCTCATCGGCGAGATCGGTGTGCACCAGGTCGATGCGCTTGGCTGGTTCATGAACGAGCGACCGGTTTCGGTGACCGGTTTTGGCTCGATCATCCAATGGGACGATGGTCGCAATGTGCCGGACACCATTCAAACCGTGTTCGATTACCCAAGCGGCGCACGGATGATGTACGACTGCACGCTGGCCAACTCGTTCGACGCAAGCTACGACATGATTTACGGGAGCTACGCCGCGCTGATGATGCGGGGCGCCCGCGCGTGGATGTTCAAGGAAGCCGACTCGCCGCTACTCGGCTGGGAAGTATATGCCAAGAAAAACAGCTTCTTCGGCGAGACCGGCATTGCGCTGGTGGCCAACGCGACCAAGTTGACCAATCACGAAGACGCTCCGAACAAAGACCCGGAGGGGACGAAGCCAAGCCGGTTTCACGCCTTGGAGGCGTTCGCAAAAATTGTTACAAGCACCAAGTCGCTGTTGAGGATTTTGAGGCACTGTTCGGCAACGACCCCGAGGCACTTGCCGAGCACCTGGCCGAGACCAACAAAAACAAGCTCCCGTACGCGACTCACCACGACAGTTTCGAGTCGGTCCTCGTCGCCTCCAAGGCCAACGAGGCCATCATCACCGGCAAGCGAATTGAATGGAGCGAGAACGAATACAGTCTTTGAAATCAATCATGATCAAAACAATCATTCAGTTCGGCCGCGCGTTGATGACGGCGGCGATCATTGCCGCCTCCGCACAGGCAGAGAGCATCACTTACACGGCCAAGACCGGCAGTGAATTGAAAATCAGCGCCACCTCCTCGGTGCATGATTGGGAAGTCAAAACCCGGCTCATCGGCGGCAAGATGATTTGGGACAGTTCGTTTCCGCTCAACCCGTCAAAAGCAGTGCTGCCCAAGTTGACTGCAACACCCAAGATCAGTGTTATCGTTCCTGTGCGAAACATCGAGAGCGGCAAACAGCGAATGAACGAAGTGATGCACGGCGCGATGAACGCCGAGAAACACAAGTACGCCCGTTACAGCCTCACGGAAATCAAATTGGCAGATACAAAACGCAAAGTCGGCGACCCGATCGTGTTCGAGACAAAAGGCAAACTGGATGTCAATGGCAAGTCCGCCCCGGTGTCGATGCAGGTTAGCATCGCCAATGTGGAAGGTGGCAAACTCAAAGTCAGCGGCAAGACGAAACTGAAAATGTCGCAGTTTGGAATCGTGCCGCCAGCACCAAAGATTGCGCTTGGCCTTATCACGACCAGCGACGAGGTCACTGTTGAGTTCAGTTGGTTCGTCGCCCCAAAAAAGTAAGCCCCAAAAGGGAGATGGATTTCACGGGTAAAAAATTTGTGCAAATCCATGAAACCCGTGTCCCGCTTGAAACTGTTTTCATGATTGTCACGTAGTGTTTGCTGTGAACAAAAAGGTTAAGAGGCTTCAAATCAGGTTCCAAGAACTGACGGCTTTTTTGCCGTTACTGTTGGTTGTGGGGATGTTTGAGAATAGTGAGGGTGCGCTCCAACAAGTTACCCAGTCCAAGAACAGTGATCTCCCCGGTCTTCGTCTCAACGAGCTACTTGCCTCGAATCGCACTGGCATACTCGATGATGAGGGACGGAGCAGTGACTGGGTTGAGATTTACAACCCCGGCACAGGGGCCATTCGACTTGGCAGATACTATTTGACGAACGACCCCAAGACCCTCGATAAGTGGGCCTTCCCAAACAATCGGATCGCGGCCGGCGGATACCTCCTTGTGTGGATGTCCGGCCTTGACCGCACCTCTTTGGCTCCGGAAGCGTTGAGAGCATCGGCTGCAACTATTCCATTTGAGACGACACTGATAGAAACAGGCGCTGAGTGGAAATATCTATCAGGGGCGAGCAACGCGAAAACTTTGGCCAAACAAAAGACGCCCAATGGCTGGAATGCTGTCAACTTCGACGATAAAGGGTTCGCAGTTGGTCGGGCTGGTTTCGGATATGGGGACGAGGATGATGCGACCGAGTTGCCTCACGGCACGACAGTCGTCCTGCTTCGGCGCGAGTTCACGCTGAAGGATCCGCTCATGTCCGAGTTGCTTGTTCTACAGGTGGACTACGATGACGGCTTCGCCGCCTACTTGAATGGAACGCGGGTCGCTGCAGCGAACGCCCCGGCGGGGGAACCGGGTTTCGACAGCACCGCGAGCGGCAGTCACGAGGCGGGTGTTGCTGAACGGTTCGATCTCTCGGCGTACGCCGGACTTCTGCGGCGAGGAAAGAATGTGCTGGCCCTTGCGGGATTCAACACTCACCGAGCCAGTTCGGACATGTCACTCAAAACCTCGCTGGGCATTCTTCCCGCCGTATGTCATGCAAATTTCCGTCTCAACAAAAACGGTGGCACGCTCTATCTCGTC